>JBGSYV010000001.1:0-4036 GCA_041750695.1 Saccharimonadales bacterium (SeqCode)
AGCTGACCGTCACCAAAACCTTTTTGCAGTTCGCCGGCTGATTCACCGAGGCTACGTGCAAGTTTTGGGAGTTTTGTGCTTCCAAACAACAATAATAAAATAACTAAGATGACAATGAGTTCTGGTAATCCTAGACCAAACATAATACCCTCCAAATAAGCTTATTCAATTTACAATATCTATAGTACCACATGCCCGGGTACAACTACACAGTTATTTGAACAATTTTGCGGTAATTATTTGAACCGTTTTATAATATCACCCGGCGCAGACTGAATAAGATGAGAACGCTCTTGTTTGTACTCTTTAAAAGAGAGATCCGACGAGCCCCGCTTCCACTCATCTTTTAATGCATTGTTGTGATTAAAAGCTTTTTGGGGCTGCATTACTTGCTTAACCCGCAAAACTGCTTGACGAGCAACGCTCTTGGGTGGCTGCTTTTTCATTGCCACGTACACGCCCTGGATGCCATCAATATGCATTATTTTACCTCGACTGCTGGCCGAAATGTCACATCGCCAAACAGATCTTCATCATCAGTAATTTCTACCCGATAGCGCCCGTTTACAAACTGCCCAACAATTACTCGGTTGTCCCCGGCTGGATCTCGCAACAGTGCAGTACATGTGTCCTGGTCAACAACGGACTCAACCTGTAGTGTCATTGCCAGGTACTCGCTCAACCCAAGGCCCCTAGTATCAAACCCTGCAATTTTGTAAGCTTTGCTCTTGGTTATAGCTGCTGCATCACCCAGGCTCAAGCCATGTTTCGACGTATATACGAGCAGTACCTTCCAGGCTTTTGATTCCTTCAGGCGAATCTCTGGCTGGATGTAGTCTTTGTCAAATACCGCTGGCTGGTGTGATCGAAACTTACTTTCAATTGGTAAATTCAGTTTTTTAGTTGGTGGCACTAAAATAACATTCATTTTTTTTGCTAGTTCTGGGTTTTCGTCACTTATAGCCGTGAGGATGCCATAAGCTTTTTTGAATTTTGTAAGCAGCGTTGATTTTGCTGGGATTTGCACACCAATATCGGACCAATTTTTGACTGACTGATCGTACACCCGCTTTGCCCATTTTTGAGGAGTCATCATGTCTGGAGTTTCTGAGCGCTCCGGCAAACCAACAGCTGGGCTGTTTACCGGTTTTGCAGTAGTTGCCTCGACTAAACGAGCCCGTTTTTGATAGAGGCCATTCAGCTCCCCGTGTAGAGAACTAATTTTTGAATCTATTTCGATAACTTCTTTGAGTTCAGATAATAACATTGCCTATCCCATGTATTTGATAATAAATACACTATATCGTATTATCCTCAAAATTACAAGGCTACAAAATCTAAAAGCTACTTTGTCTAGGGTCTTAGTGGCGTTTCTTCAAAAGCCGAGATTTTTTATGCTTGCCATGTGCGGTTAAGAAAATCGCGAACAGACTCGATATAACACCACCTATGATTATTAGTGGTCGCAACTGGCCAAGCAAATCCCAGCTGTAACTGCCGTTAATTGCACTAAACACCCCTGGCGGCAATAGCGGAGCCACAAGCAGAATCGTTAATAGCGCTGCTGCTGCAGCGGGGAAAATGGTAATTACTGCTTGCCCGGCAGAAATTGATTTTCTTAAGAAATATCCGCTTAAAACCGCCGGCAATAATAATAAAAATATTGAAACAGCCGCATTGTTTACGCTGCTATCCTGGATGTATACACCGCTGATTAACTGAGCCTCCGTGGCAAACTGCACCATTAGTAAATTACCAGCACACAGCCCAAAAAATACCACAGCACTATTAGTGCGAATTATCAATTGACCAGCAATTAAAAGTCCGGCAATTATCAATAGTAAAATGTCGATACTCATGCCTTTTATAATAGCATGAGCGGCTTAAAACTTTGTCTGGTCGCCGATGGAAATTCCGCCAGACTCCACCTCACCAGCATTGATCTCTAACACAAACTGGGCCGGAGATTGTGGGCAAAATGATTCTGGATACGAGCCCGGCAGAACGTTTGATGCTATATCTACTATTTGTTTGTTATTATCCATCCAAACTATGTCGATTGCAAAATTCATGTTTTTCATCCAAAAACAGTGTGTATCTGACTGCTCAAACACAAACAGCATTCCGCTATTTTGGGGTAAATTTGGCCTGTTCGATAAGCCCTTTTGCCGATCTGTTGGCGTGCTAACAACCTCTATGATGTAGGCTGTGTCTCCGATTACTATTCTGTCTTCATCTAGCTGAGTGCGGTAAGCGGCAAATGATAAAAGACTTAGAAATATTACTCCGAGGAATATTGGGAGCTTTCTAAGCACCAACTTTGTCTTTTTTCTGTTTTTTCTTAGCATTTTGCTCGATATACTCAACAATCTTACCGGCAATATTACGATTCGTTACCTTTTCAATTGATAGACCCGGGCTAGAATTCACCTCAAGAACCAAGGGCCCGTGCTTGGAGCGCATCATATCAACACCACAAATTGGTAATCCCATGGCTTTCGCGGCTTTTTGGGCCGTTTTTCGCTCTTCGTCAGTGATTTTTATCGGACTACCTTCGCCGCCCTGGTGTAAGTTTGAGCGAAAATCATCATCAAGGCTTTGTCGTTTCATGCTAGCAACTACTTTGCCGCCAACAACAAATGCCCGAATGTCTTCACCGCCGGCCTCTTCAATGAATTCTTGCAATAAAATGTTTGTGCCATCTTCGTTATTAAGGTAAAAGGCCTGGAGTGTCGATTTTGCGGCTTTTTTGGTTTCGGCAAGCACTACACCATTGCCGTGGGTGCCACGAGCCAGCTTGATAATAACCGGCGTTCCACCGACCTGCTCTAAAAGGTCATCGATGTCAGCGGTGTTGCGAGAAAAGACCGTTTTAGGGATTCCCACGCCTGACTTGGAAAGCAACTGTAAGCTACGGAGTTTATCGCGCGAGCGAACAATCGCAATTGAAGTAGCAGTAGTATAAACTCCTTGCATTTCAAACTGGCGAACAATTGCCGTGCCATAACGAGTCATGCTGCTAGCAATTCGCGGGATAATAACATCGATACCTCGCAAGTCTTCGCCACCATAACCCACCGCAGGATTGCTGCGTTCCATGGCAGCATAACAATCGCGGTATTTTACTACTCGAACAGTGTGCCCACGAAGCAACGCCTCTTCCTTAATCCGTTTAGTGCTATAATTGCCGGGTCCGTTTGATAAAATTACTATATTCATTGTACTAATCCAAGTTATCCATATTATCTGAATCTTCATCATAGGTAGATTCACCGATAGAAACATCTACTATAAACCTGTTCCTCAGCATTTTCCTACCTATAAGGGCAGGATACTTTTTCATTCCTCGATTAGCAAGCGTAAAGTTTGAATTTATTTTATTGCCTACAATTTCCACACTTAAAAAAACGCTGTATCGCCGCTCTCTATGGCCAAAGGAATTCTCTACAATTATTGTCTTATAAACGTCTGTCGTTAACTCTATACCCGAATAGAATGGTGAGCTCGGCCCAAGAAGTGTGAAGTGAAGCATTCCATCTTTTTCTTTGATTTTCGTAGCCCAAATTGAAGAACGATAAGCACCAGTATCAATCTTTGCAGGCAACCCATGTATGTCCGCCTGCTTGAAAGAAATGCGTTCGGATCGACCAATAGTCGTTTTGGCTATGGATTTTTCCATTTAGCATCTCCCCTGAGTAACTATGGATGGCATGATCGAAATGCAAGATTCCACTCTAGGTCGAGCGGTGAGAATTTTCGATTTGAATATAGACTTGTGCGATTTTTTCATTGTAACCCTACCCGATTAGATAATTGATAAAAGCGGAAAGATAATTTGAATATTGTATTATAAAAATCTTATTTTGTCAATGATAAAAAGCGGTCCTTCCACTAGGCTGCCCCGCTGGCAACCCTTGAGTAGGTAAATAGTATTATTGCAAGAATGGCTAAAAAAACCATCAGCAACAAGGGTATGAGCCCAGATTGATTATGCTTAAGCGCTTTCATTTATCCTTATTATGCTCACTTATGGCTA
>JBGSYV010000002.1:0-5815 GCA_041750695.1 Saccharimonadales bacterium (SeqCode)
ATTTGATTTGCTGCCTGTTTTAAGCTGGGTTTTGCTGCGCGCCAAGTGCCGGTATTGCAATAAACCTATTCACTGGCAATATCCGCTAGTGGAGCTTGCTACCGCTGCACTGTTTGTAGGTTCATATCTATGGTGGCCGTACGGCTTTGAGCCAGCTGGAGCGTTTCAGTTTGCCATGTGGCTGGTTATTCTGGCTGGTTTTATCGTTTTAACAATATATGACCTGCGGTGGATGTTGCTTCCAAACAAGGTGGTGTATTCGCTTAGCCTACTCGCGCTTTTTCAGGTAGTCGTACTATCCGTAGCACAGCAGAGCCTGCAGCCGCTAATTGGCGGTTTATTAGGGGTGTTGTTCTTGTTCGGGCTGTTTTACGCGCTGTTTCAAGCTTCAGCCGGCAGATGGATCGGTGGTGGCGATGTAAAATTGGCGATTGCACTTGGCTTGTTAGTAGGCGGGCCACTAAAAAGCATACTAGTGTTATTCCTAGCTTCATTAATTGGAACATTTGTTAGTGTGCCAAAACTGTTAGTTTCAGGTAATAAAAACAAACACATTCCATTTGGCCCGTTTTTAATGCTTGCGACCAGTATTGTGTACTTTTTTGGCTCGAGCATGATCGAGTGGTACACGAATTTACTCCTTGGCTAGGAGTAGGGATACAGATTATAGAAGATAGAATTTAGATGTTCATTAGCGTAATACCAGATACGGTATACTAAATACGATAGGCTTTTTGGGTATTTCGTATAGCGTATGTCGTAGTTTGCCAGTTACTTTTTGCTTTTTACCTTTTGCTATTTTCTATCTTCTATAATCTGACTTCTATAGTCTTTGGTCTAACGTCTTAAGTCTTACGTCTTGTTCCTCTTATGCTATACTTAAAAGCATGATAAATCTATGGTCCAACAGAGGCTGTAAACAGGGTTATACCATTGTTGAATCAATGCTTTTTTTGGTGATCACCGCCACGCTGCTTATTAGCGCTCTTGCGGTGTTTCAGGGTCGTCATGCTCGTACCGAGTTTACTCAAGCAGTCAGAGAAACCGAAGCCCGCCTTCGAACTGTTATCAATGAAGTGGGTAGCGGACAGTTCCCAGAAGAACCAGCTTTTTCTTGCCAAGCGGCTATAGTAGGCGGTGAACGCTCAACACAACTTGCGTTGCTTGAGAACGACGGCCCTCGGCAAGGCACTAATCAGGATTGCATATTCCTGGGCAAGGCTATTCAGTTTGGCACCTTTGGGGATAACTGTGATGCCGCCAGTCTGAACAACCCAAGTGTTAATAACGTTGATCAGTGCAATACATTTAGGGTATTTACGGTGGCTGGGTTACGGCAAACGGGAACGGGCAGCGAAGTGTTGAATTTTAGCCAAGCCCGTCCGGCAGTATCGCCCGATTTATCGGATGATTACCGAATCCCTGGCGGCTTGTTTGTTAAGCGAGTGGCACTCGGCGAGGGTAACTCTAGCGTTATAGCTTATCTTCAGGCACTTAGCGGCGGCAGTGCCAACGATCTTGTTTCTGGATCACCAACCCCAAATCTGTATTCGTTAGTGCAGGCGCGCCCCGGTGTTGAGACGCCCGCAATTCTTGAAGCCTTTGGGCAAGATGATTTTTTGAATAGTTCTAACGAAAATCCACGCCAAGGGGTTATTGTTTGCCTGTCAAATGGTAGCCGCGATGCCGCAATTCACATCGGTGCGGATGGCCGGCCAACGTCCAGTCAAGTAATAATCGATTCGGTACCGGAGGTGTGCAATGTCATATAAGCTCAATCAAATAGGGGACACGATTATTGAGGTTATGATCGCTATGGCGGTCATTGGCCTGACAATCGGTGGTGCATACGGGATTGCCAACCGTAGCCTCCAGGCTTCACGCGGAGCACAAGAACGCGGCGAAGCCCTCAAGCTTGCCGAAGCCCAGCTAGAACGAATCCGCGCCGTTACTAATGACCCAAACCGGCTCCCTGGTAGCGATTTGTTTGGTCAATTACCAGAACGATTTTGTATCCAAAATTCAGATTCTAGTGAAGACTGGGTTGTTCAATCTACAGAGCTCGACGCACTACAATCAGACAGCCAGGATTGCAAGGATGGCTTGTACCATGTAAGTGTTTCTAAAGACAATGTTGGTGTCGAGAACGCAAGTACTCAATTTACGGTGCTTGTGCAGTGGTTTCAGCTAGGATCCAGCAACATTGACCAAGTTTCAATTGCTTACCGAGTAGTCCAAGGGGAAGATGAATAATGAAAGGCTTTAAAAGACTTTTTGCTGCGAGAAAATCCTCTCAGCGTGGTTTTACTCTTGTTGAGCTGCTTATTGCATCTAGCGTGTTCTCTTTTATTTTGCTGGGTGCCTCGGCAGCTTTAGTCCAGATTGGGCGTATGTATTATAAAGGGGTGATTAGTTCACAAACACAGGGGACAGCTCGCACCGTTATTGATGATATCTCCCGAACCATTCAGTTTAGTGGAAAAGATCTTAATATTGTAGCCATAGAACCAACCCAGACCGATGATAGCCCGCGAATTGGCGTTTTTTGTATAGGGAATGACCGCTACACCTACGCGTTGAACGCCCAAGTAAATGACGAAGTAACGGGGTATGAACCATCCACAAGCCGTTCGCCACACGCATTATTCAAAGATCGGATAAGCGGTCCTAATTCTTGTTCGAGCCAAGAAGATGGTTCTGAGCCAACACATTTGGACATTACAGATCCCAACACAACAGCGAATAGCGATGGTCGCGAATTGCTTTCAGAACATATGCGGGTTACTAACTTTTCCATCACTCCAGATGGTGACGATGTATTTAATGTATCAATAACCATAATTTATGGCGATAATGATTTGCTCGTGCCAGACTCTGAGAATCCGAGTGGCTGTAGTGGCAATGTAGTTGGCGGACAATGGTGCGCAGTTTCAACCCTATCGACAACAGTAACAAAACGTATACAATAAAGAATAAGCAATATGAACTATAAAACACGTACACTAAATCAAAAAGGCCTTGTATCAATCGCAGTAACCATGATGTTTCTAGCGATCATTACCCTTATTACGGTAAGTTTTGCGTTTTTAATGCGCCGCGAACAACAACAAGTGCTTGATCGCCAGCTGAGTACCCAGGCATTTTATGCAGCTGAATCAGGGGTGAGTGATGCTGTTTCATTGCTGAATGCTCAGCCTAACACTGATATTGATAATTGTGAGGATTCGCAAACTACGTTTAGTGATTTTACCAATCGGACGCTCAGTGATGCCGGGCCGATAGAATACACCTGTGTTCTGATAGATCGAAGCCCAACCGAACTATCGTTCGATGAGATTGGTACAGACACCTCGCGTACCATTCGTCTGCAAAGTGGAGCTGGTAATTTTAGTAACGTTATCATTAGCTGGCAAGCGTCAAATTATCCAGATGATCAAGACCCAGTATTTGCAACAAACCAGAATTTTAATTTACCAACAAGAGCATTTAATAATAGCGAAGCGGGTAGTTACAAACCTGATCGTCCGGAGTGTGTAGCGGGTATAGATACGGTTCGGGGTAGTTTTGCCAATAGTACTGGTATGGTGCGGGCGATGCTTATACCCGCCTCTGGCGATCGCGATACACTTATTGATGAAAGTAAAACCTTCTTTTTGTATCCAAAGTGCGGCCAAATCGTAACTACAGATCCGAGTGAATTCACTGCCAATTTTGGGTCCAGCGCGGATAATGGAAAGCTTTTATCAGGGGTGTGTGAAGAGGGTGGATTGGCTGCCTCTCAGAATCTCAATTTTTGTAACATACAAATTTCTAATGTTAACAGCTCGGATATTTATTTGAACCTGAAGTCGATTTATCAAGCGTCATCAATAAAAATTCAGGTTACCGACGGTGAGGGCAACCCAATGCCCTTAATAGGTCAACAAGCAGTTATTGATGCCACCGGTAAAGCCAACGATGTATTGCGACGGATTCAGGTCAGAGTTCCACTGCGTCAAACACACGATCAGTTTGCGCCAGAGTTTGTGCTAGAAAGTATGGACGACATCTGTAAAAGGTTGCAAACTCGACCTGGCAGCACCTCGTATGGTGGCTGCACAAATCCAGCCGCCCCGTAAATAGATTTTAGAAGTTAGAAATTTGTAAAAAGCAAAATGCAAGACGAGATACTTAATATCAGAAAATCAAAGATTATAGAATCTTTGATTCTAGAATATATAATTTAGAACTATGTTCTAGCAGCTTAGGCCCCAGGCTCTTTTATCCCCTGAGGATGTGAGTGTCAAAGTGACCATTAGAGCGAGTACGTGGAGTTTACGTCAACGTTGAGCATGGTCATCTTTGACAATGAACGCATCAAGGGATAAAAGCTGCCTGGCGGGGTTTTTGGTTACTTTTTGACCTGTAGAAAAAAAGTAATAGGGTTTTAATCGTTGCCAAGCAATATTAGATAAAGTGAGTGGTAGAATTCAAATTCTGTAATCTAAAATCTTACTTCTTATTATGGAACTTCTCATGCACGTTCTTCAAATGAGGGTCGGTCACGTGGGTATAAATCTGCGTTGTTGAAATATTGCTGTGCCCCAGCATAGCCTGCACGCTTCTTAAGTCAGCCCCGTTCATTAATAAATCAGTTGCAAATGAATGCCTCAAGGTGTGCGGTGATACATGCTTAGTGATTCCGGCCAATTTTGCATAGCGGGCAACCATGCGCTGAATGCTGCGGGCGGTAAGACGTTTGTAGTTGCCGCTAGTTGTGGCAACGTTTTTACCGCTATGATTAATGAAGAGGGGTGTAAGCGTGTCAGTTCTTTTTGATAAGTACTCTTGCACTTTCTCAGTTGCATGTGAGCTTATGAATACCGGTCTATCTTTTTGGCCCTTTCCGCGAACCATAAATTCGCGACGTTTAAGGTTAATATGATCTCGATTTAGACCAACAAGTTCCGAAACACGCAAACCACTACTAAAGAGTAGCTCCAAAATCGCTCGATCTCGACAACCCTGTAAGGTGTTAACATCGGGTTGAGTAAATAATGTATGCAATTCTTCTGGATTTAAGAATGTTACTTGGGTTCTTTTAGTGCGAGCCAGCTCAATCTTATCTGCCGGTAAAGCGGGTATATCACGCTTGGCACAGTATTTTAAAAAGCTCCGTAGCGCAATCAAGTGGTAGTTCTGGGTTGATTTATCGAGTTCATCAGAGACGTTTGTGCCTAGCCGGTTTAGCCATAGTCGCCATTTGCGAATTAGCTCTGGTGTAATTTCAGCTACTGATATGTCGCCCGCAAAATCAATTAGTCGCGTGAGGTAGTGGTCGTAGTTGGAAATCGTTTTTTGGGATCGGTTTTGTTCGATCTCTAAATATTCTAGAAAGTCGGTTTTTGCTTTTGTTAGACCCATGGCTACATTGTACGACACGTAGCATTTTATTCATCATGCTAATCTGTTACAATATTCCAATAAACAAACAACTATAAAGGAGATACATGGAACGAACATTAATCGTTTTAAAGCCAGATGCTGTTAAACGCGGTATTGCTGGCGAAATCATCAGCAGATTTGAAAAAGCCGGCTTAAAAATAATCGGCACAAAGATGCTTCAGCCAGATTACGATCATTATTACCATCATTATGAAAATATCGGTAAAATGGTTTCGCGGCGCGGCAAAGAAGCTTTTGATATTACCCTAGAGTTCATGAACGAGGGGCCAGTAATAGCCTGTGTGCTTGAGGGGATTGATAGTGTTTCATTAGTCCGCAAGATGGTGGGTGACACCGAGCCGTATAAGGCAGCACCTGGCACAATTCGTGG
>JBGSYV010000003.1:0-2470 GCA_041750695.1 Saccharimonadales bacterium (SeqCode)
TGCCCCGCAGAGCACTGCACCAGCCACCGGCAAAAGCAAAAACAGCATCCCAAAAACCCAATATTGTCGATAAAATGGTATGCTTGTTGGGCTTAATGAAGATTGTTCACTCATAAGTTCTATTATACACTCGTTTACAGCCTCTGTTAAATCTGTTACAATTCGCCTGCTTCAGTACAAATTGTTGCTAAGTGCAGCCCATTAGCTCAGCTGCCCTGTCCGAGGTATTTGAATACCGAGTAGAATAATTATTAAGCACCTGTGCTCGAACCTTAAGTCATCACAAATTTATATCAATAAGTGTGTTATCATCCGCATGTTAAGTGTGGGCCATTAGCTCAGCTGGTTAGAGCACCTGCCTCTTAAGCAGGGTGTCCTGGGTTCGAGTCCCAGATGGCCCTCCAATAAGCTTATGCTTAAAAGACAAGGAAGTGTCTTTTTGTTATGATGAGCATATGAATATCCAGCATGAAGTACCTCTCATGGTGCAAAGTTCTTCATCAAACTGCGTTCAAACGTCAACTTCACAATTCTTATCTTTTTATGGCATCCACGATAGTCCAGAGACTATAGAAGCTGTCGTGCCAGTAAGAGCAAGTGCCGAGGGCAAGCCCATGGGGACTCTATTTGCAGACATCGGCACATGGCTGATTAAAACGAAACGACTTTCTGTCACTATGCATGTATTTGATACTCAGATTATTGACCGAAGCTGGACGTCGATGACCCAGGACGAAATAAAACAAGAAGTTAGCATGATGCAAAAGCAAGGAGTTAGTACAGCTAGGACGCCTTATGCACCACTACTAATCGACGCCTACACTTCCTTTCTAAAAGTAGGTGGAGAGCTTAACATTACTAAGTGCACTAATGACCTATTGCAGAAACTACTTCAAAAGGGCCCGATATTAGCTATCATAAGTTTTAACTACATGTACGATTATCATCGTGCGAGCTATAATACCGACACCAAAGAATATGAGGCCGATACTATTGATGGTAAGGCGATTGAACACGCTGTCGTTATCACTGGCTATAAAGATAGAAGCTACTATTACAACGACCCCGATTCTGAAAAGGGCGGTCAGCACACCGTCAAAGATGATGTGTTAATTGGTGCGATTTGTACCGCTCAACTTAACTCTGACAACTACCTACTGACAATTGAAAAATAGTAGAAACTTCATCCACTATGTCCCTCCATACTGCTTATGCTTAAAACAGAGGTTATTTGCCTCTGTTTTTGTTATGATATTTATATGAATGCAGATTATGCAGAATTTAATGAATCACGTTTAGCAGAAATATACGATTCTTTATGCCCGCCAGGCAAAGATAGTGATTTCTTTTTAAATGAAGTTAGAAAGGTAAAACCAAAAACAATTCTTGATGTTGGCTGTGGTAGCGGTATCCTCACCATAGAACTAACAAAAATAGCTGACATAGTTATTGGGGTCGAGCCAGCCCTACCAATGATTGAATTGGCTCGCAAACGCCCTAATAGCGAAAAGGTAAAGTGGATACACGGTTTTGCTAAGGACGTGAAGGATGTACATCCTGATGTGGTTATTATGACCAGTCATGTTGCACAGTTTTTCTTAGAAGAAGATGACTGGCAATCAACATTACAACACCTTTACAGCTTACTAAACAAAGGTGGCACATTCATTTTCGACAGTCGAAACCCCTTAGTAAAACCATGGGTAGGCTGGACTAAAGAAAAAACCAAATCTACTACTAGTACTCCGCACGGAAAAGTAGCAACTTGGTTTGAGTTTTTATCAATAAATGCTAATCGAGTTCGGTACAAGATACACTATAAGTTTGATTCAGGAGAAAAACTAGAATCAAATAACGAACTTATTTACCGTTCTAAAGAAAATCTTACAAACTCCCTGTACAAAGCTGGGTTTGAGATTAAAAACATCTATGGTGGCTGGGATGGACTACCTAGTGACGAGACTAGTGAAGAATTAATCTTTGTTGCCCGCAAATCTTAGTCGCAACTTGATTCACTATAACCCTTTGCACTGCTTGCGCTTAAAACAGAGATCATTTGCCTCTGTTTTTTGATATAGTTACATATTATGTCTGCATATTTAATTAATGGTCCTTCAGGGAGGGGAAAGACATCTATTGGCAATGAGCTGAAAAGGCGTGGTTATACCGTTTTTGATACTGACAAAGAATATGGATATTACGCAAATCTCAAAACCGAAGAAGCCGTTGAGTTTCCCGAAGGAAACGTTACAGAAGATTGGTACTACAAGTATGGATGGATATGGGATAAAGCAAAGGTCGAAAAAGTTCTCAGCAAGTCAACGGACACGATTTTCTTTTGCGGAGGTTCATTAAACGAATCTAACTTCTACCCTAGATTCACAAATATAATCCGCCTTGTAGTCACCCGTGATGTTCTAATACAGAGATTGAAGGCTCGCAAAGGAGATAAACACACCAACAACCCCAC
>JBGSYV010000004.1:0-2780 GCA_041750695.1 Saccharimonadales bacterium (SeqCode)
CCGTGATCTTGGATTTCAATATAGTACCTATCCTTAAATACTTTTTTGTACCATTTAGCTATTTCCAGAGCTTTGTCTGGCTGACCTTGACGCAAAGCATCGGAAACTTCTCCGCCAATACAGCCACTAAGCACAATCACACCTTCGTTATACTTTTCTAATAATTCGTGGTCTATTCTTGGTTTATAGTAAAACCCGTCTAAATTGGCGATAGTGCTTAGCCGCATTAAATTTTGGTACCCGGTATTATTCATGGCTAGCAGAATGAGGTGAAAATTCGCTTTATCTTTACCCGACTCTTTGTCAGTATGACCGCGCGCGGCGACATAAGTTTCGATACCGATAATCGGTTTTATTTGGTTCTCCTGAGCGGTTTTATAGAACTCGATTACCCCCGACATGGTGCCGTGGTCGGTGATGGCAACCGCAGACATTTTTTCGTCTTTGACTTTTTGTATTAACGGGTTAACTTTTGTAAGTCCATCAAGCAGACTGTATTGTGTGTGATTATGAAGGTGAACAAAATCACTTGGTTGTAACGGGGTTTTTTTAGTCATATAATCTCGTTACTTATTATAAAGAAAACGGTCGAAATCGACGACCGTTCAGTGCTGTAGAATTTACCTTAACACTATTTTTTCAAATACTTGGCTAAGTGTTTTTTTGATTTTTCAGCATCTTTAATCGCTTTTTTTAGCTCTGGTTCGCTGGTTTCGCCGTTCTTAATTGCGCTGATTATTTCCTTCACTTTTTGTTGTGATTGTTTTGCGCCGTCAATTGCAGTGGATATTTCTGCTTGAGCGGTAGTTCCTTTTTGTTTTAGATTTGCACTTACCTTCGTTACAAGATCATTTAAGTCGGCGTACAGTTGCTTCAGTTGTTTTTCTGCGTCACGCTTAACTTTGTTGGCAGTATTTTTAATGTCGTCTCGTGTTTCTTTGCCACTTTTTGGTGCAGTGAGTACGCCAGTTATAAATCCGGCTGCTGCCCCAATTAATGCGCCCACTGCCAGTTTCTTGCCGCCGTTTGAACTCATATGTTTACTTCCCCTGTTTATCGTGATTTTTACTGAATGTATTGATCAAGTTGCCTACCAATTTACCAATAGCTACCGGCATTGCTGATTTTTTAAAGAAATCGCTAACAGATTCAACATCATCCATTACGGCTTCTGCTTTATTAATAATAGCTTTGACGTGTTTTGCAATTTTAATGCAAATGACTAAGAAAACAATACTGAGCACCAAAAATACAGTCAGAACAGAACTTAAGATTATTACGAGTATTTCAAATGCATCCATACTTACAGTCTAGCGCGTATTGAGACGAAACTCAAGGTAGCGCCTGAAATCATCACCTATTTCATCATGCGCCAGCGCTGTATCTACCAGTGCTTGAAGGTATTTTAATTTATCACCAGTATCATGATACACACCTTCAATTGTTCGGCAGTAGACAGTATCGCTCTGGGCAAGCTTATTGATTGCTTGTGATAATTCAATTTCGCCACGCTCACTAATGTTTTCTTCCCTGAGGATGGGCATAATATCCGGTGTTAGCAAATATCCGCCTACAGATGCTATATTCGACGGGGTGTCTGCCTCGCCTGGTTTTTCGATTAGTTGCAAGACCTGATGTGTTGAGGTATCGATTGATTTACCAAGCTCTACCATGCCGTACCTATCAGCGTCGTTTTTGTCTACCTCAATAGTGGCAATAACTGACTTACCGGTGTTCTGATATGTTTGAAGTAATTGCTTAGCACGAGGAACCTCTGAACGGAAAAAATCATCTGCAAAAAATACAAAGAATGGTTCGTCTCCCAGCAAATGACTAGCGTTTAGAACCGGCCGAGCGTTACCTCTTGGTTCACCTTTTTGCCGAATATAAACGAAATTTGCCATCTCAGCAATTTGTTTTATTTGCTCTGCTTTATCCTTTTTACCGCTCCGAATCAGATCATCCTCGAGCTCCACTGCCCGATCAAAGTGGTCTTCAATCGCACGCTTCGTTGAACCAGTGACAATTATTATTTCGGTAACTCCAGCCGCAACTGCTTCCTCGACTATCAATTGAATCACCGGCTTATCAATGATTGGGAGCATTTCTTTTGGCATGGCTTTGGTTTGGGGTAAAAACCGCGTACCAAGACCGGCTGCTGCAATTATTGCTTTTTTAACTTCAACAGGCTTGCTCATAGTGCTCCTTTATTCTTAGATGCTAAGTTGCTTGCGAATCATAGACTGAGCCATAGCGGGGTTGGCTTGGCCCTTCGATTCCTTCATAACTTGGCCGACCAAAAAGCCAACTGCTTTATCTTCGCCATTTTTAACATCTGCTGCGGCCTTGGGGTTATCAGCTAGTACTTGTGCAACTATTGCCTCGATCGCTGATTCGTCAGAAACCTGCAATATATTTTTCTCTTTGGCAATTGTCAGCGGATCACCATCCTCTTGCACCATTACTAGCAGCACGGTTTTTGCAGCACTTGAGTTAATTTCGTTATTATTAACCATTTGGCAAAGCTGTAAGAATGGCTTTTCGCTCAAGCGAAGTGAATTCCAGTCCAATGATTTATCGCTCACCAGCGCTTGAATATCACTAGCAAGCCAGTTAGCAATTCGGGTGATATCAAGCTTATTTGCAGATTTTGCAATTGAAAGAATAAATCGACCCGCCGGCAGCTGTTCAACAATCGTTTCGACAGTTGAACCGTCAAGATTTAGCTCATGTAAAATTTTTCTGAGCTTAACATGGGTCACGGGCATAGTCTCTTTAAT
>JBGSYV010000005.1:0-7001 GCA_041750695.1 Saccharimonadales bacterium (SeqCode)
CATCGTTTTGAATATCATATTTAACAGTTCGTTTGAAAGTTTCTTGCAAATGTGGTTCGAGCAACATATCTGAACCCGCAGCTCCGTATAACAACTCCTGGAGCTTCCGTCGATATCGGCGTGGTAGCCAAAAAGTAACAACTTTCCCCGTCTTTGCAACAACCTTGATCAGAAATTTTCTGGCCGAATCCTTATCGCGTATACCGGCTGATGCTAATAGAATGAGTTTTGATGGTTTCAGTTGTTCATGCGCAACCGCATTAATAAGTAGTGCACCCCCGTTAGAATGCCCAATTGCTGCGTACAAATCATTGGCCGTAATTTTATTTAAAAAATCATGCAAAAACTGACTATAATCGCCCAGCTCCCAAACAGTATTTGGGGCTTGCGATTTCCCGAAACCCGGAAGATCAAGGCTAACAACCGAATAATCTTTAGCGAGAAATAACTGTAAAGACTCGTATGTTAGCTGGCTATCACCCCAGCCATGAACAAGCAATACAATTTTGCCTTTGCCGACTTTTTCATAGTGGGTTAATAGTGAGTTAACAACAACTTGCATTATTTAATAAGTATACATTAACTCTATTGGTTACTGGAGGATGTTTTGAAGGTTTTCTTCAAGTTCAGGCCGAGGAATCGTATCTGTCGGTGTTTCAATGCCCAGGCGAGCACCGTAGGCCTCAAATCGCTCGGTGTGGCCAGATTGTGCAAATGTAATACTGCGCGCCTGTCTGGAACGAATATCAACCGCTACCGTTATTTGTGTTGGTGGAGTATCTGTATATTGTGATGCATCCAACCCCTCTAGCTGGCCGAGGCCGAGCATCCTATCAAGCTCAATGAGCATTCCAACATAACCACCCATATTCACCTGGACGGGGTATTCATACACCGTGCTATCATCACTATCGGTCCGCTTGATATCATCAAATGAAACATCGTAGACATTATTATCAGCAATAAACCGCATTAACTCCGTACGCTGAGCGCTGGTAAGGTCTGCAACCGGAATAATCCCAAAGACAACCTCAGTAAACGCGTTTTGAGATTGAACTAACGGGGCTTCTTCACCCCAAACACCAATTACCTCATTAAAGTTTGGAGCCTCATTTTTACCGGCGGTTGTTTCAATATCAACATACCGAACAAAGCTTTTTCGTGGCGTACTTATTGCCTCGCTTGTAACATTTGTTGTTTCCCCAGAAGCATCTTGCTGGCTGATGTTTGTCCGACCCCTTGCAATTTGAGCAGCGCCAAATTCAATCTGAGAATATTGACTTAACGAACCAGCTTCGTTCTCCTGGGTAATGTGCCTAGTTACACCATTAGTCTGCAAGTTGTTTTCCACCATGCCCCAAAAAGTCCGCTCCGGACTAGTATGCACAAACGACCGCCACATGAACATTGCGCCAAGCAATATAATACAGCCACTAACAAGTAGTAAAATTATTGGCATTTTTGGATTATTGAATACGTCGCGACTGGTTTTATTTGGCATGAAGATATTGTAGCAGTTTTAGTAATTTGAGCGAGAACTTCGCCCGCGATTTTAATTGGTTACAAGATGTTTTTCAGATTTCAGTGATTCGACTAGCCAGCAAGACTGATTTACGATAGTATTATTCAGAGAAATCTGGGGTCGTCGTATAATGGCTAGTACGTATCCATGGCATGGATAAAATGGGGGTTCGATTCTCCCCGACTCCACCACGACTGTAATATAAAACCTCCCTAGAAATAAGGAGGTTTTTTCGTGCGCGCCCACCCTGCGGCAGGTGTACTTTTTGTTTTTAGAAAGTTTTTGTTTCACGCGCCGCTGGCGCACGAACTATTTATAGCATAAGCTTCATAAATTAACCTGTCAAGTGTCAGGTATTTATTAGTTTCATAAATTCGGACTCGGATAGCTGGTTTGTCCCCAATTTTTGTGCTTTGTTCAGTTTACTTGCACCAATATTTTTACCGACCACTAGATAGTCAGTATCTTTGCCGATGCTGGATTGGAAAACGCCCCCCTGGGAACGGATTTTATCCGCAGCAACGTCGCGACTCATGGATTCTAATGTTCCACTTATTACAAACTTTTTGTCTTTTAATTTGCCGGTTGCTGCTTTTTCATCGTTTGGCCATACACCCAGTTTGCGGAACTTAGCCAATAATTTTTGATTATGCTCCTCATCAAACCACAGTACGATAGATTCGGCTACAATTTGGCCAACGCCGTCAACTTCTTGCAGCTGTTCATACGTTGCACTACCAATTGAATCAAGCCGATGAAATGCACGCGAAATATCAATAGCAGTTTGTGCGCCAACGTGCCGTATGCCAAGGCCAAACAAGAAACGGTGGAGCGGTGGATTTTTCTTGACTGCAATGGCACCAACTAATTTATCGGCAGATTTTTGGGCAAAGCGTTCTAATTGCAACAGATCTTCTGCCTTGATTGTGTATATATCAGCTAAATCCTTAACAAGTTTACTATCTACTAGCGCTTCGACATTTTTTGCGCCAAGCATATCAATATCAAGAGCAGACTTGCTAGCAAAATGCTGCAAGGAACGAATCAAAATTGCTGGGGCAGTCGTGCCTTTTAACCGGTATACCGCCTCTCCAGCGGGTCGTTCGAACTGCTCTTTTGGAAACTGTTTTTTTAACTCCTCCTCAAAAAAGTATCGCTTCGCACCTTTTGGCCGTAAGTCTGTTACTACCGATTCAACCTGAGGAATAATATCGCCCGCCTTATAAATTACTACCGTGTCGCCGATCCGGATGTCTTTGCGTTCAATCTCATCAGCATTGTGCAAGCTGGCGTGCTTTACGGTGGTACCCGCAACGGGCGTTGGGTCAAAAACGGCTACTGGCGTTGCGGCACCAGTTCTGCCAATACTTATGATGATATCGCGAACTATGGTTGTAGCCTGCTGCGCCGGATATTTGTAGGCGATTGCGCCGCGCGGGTTCTTGCCCACCGTGCCCAGTGCTGCTTGAATGGCTTTATCATTGATCTTAATTACCAGCCCATCGGTGTGATAAGGCAGCGAATCTCTTTTCTCCATAAAAGATTGGGCGTACCGAATTGTGCTAGAAAAGGTCTGTTCTGTGTGTGCGACCGTACCAATAATAAAACCAAGTTGTTTTGCTGCTTCGTACGTTTCCGAAACTGATTTAATGTCCCCAGCGTTTTCGCGAATCACGTCATAAGCATGAAAGGTAAGCGGGCGTTTGGCTACTAGCTTTGGATCAAGCTGCCGAATCGTGCCGGCCGCCAAGTTTCGCGGATTGGCAAATGCTGGTTCACCGGCTTTTTCGCGAGCCAAGTTAAGCGCATCAAAATCTTTTTTATACATTAAAATCTCACCGCGAACTTCTGTAAAACCACAAGCAAACGGATGGCTGCCCCTAAGACGAAGCGGCACGCTAGGTATAGTTCGAACGTTTTTTGTCACCAGCTCCCCAATGTAACCATCTCCTCGGGTGATTGCCCGCTTAAGCACGCCATCCTCATAATGTAGCGCACAGGCCAAGCCATCTTTTTTGGAATCTACAAAAAATTCTGCCTTCAGGGCGCGTTCATCAATCTTGCCAATTCGCTCCAGCCAAGCTGTTGCCTCCTCTTCACTAAAACAGTCAAGTAGGCTCATCATTCTGGTGGTATGCGTGTACTTTTCAAATTTATCTAGTACCTCATTGCCAATGCGCTGGGTTGGACTATCGGGCGATATGAGTTCTGGATATTTTGCCTCGAGCGACTTTAACTCCTGGAACAATCCATCGTATACCGCATCGCTCACTTTTGGGTGATCGAGCACATGGTATTGATATGAGTATTCATTTAGTAGGGACTTTAAATCCTCAATACGACTTTTTGGGGTATCGGCACTCACAACAAACTCCTATAGAGTGAGTACATAAACGTGTGCACAAAGGGAATGACCGCAAGGCTACAAGCAAAAAATAATGCTTGGGCAAGTAGGGGCACAAACGCGATCAACGGAACAATTACCAACCCGGTGATTAGTAGCAATGCGATGAACAAGTACAGCAGCTTTCTCATAATCACCCAGCGGCGGTGAAGCACCAACTGCCGAGCCGAGCGCAACGCACGCAGTGGGGTCATATTTGGTAGAGTTACGATATACAACGCAAAAACCGACGATGCGACCATATAAAACGATAGCAGAAACAAAAGTAACACAAAAAATATCCAGGCAACCTGCTCAATTGCCGTTACCGCAATACCCCCTGCAATTGTAGCCGTATAAATAGTGGCGCCAATACTTGCTGGGAGTAACTGCAAACCAACCACGAACAAAACCAGCAACACTGGGATTAGCGGGTACATTCCCTGGTAAAACGCATCCTTGACGCTAACGGGGCGGTTGCTGGCCTGCATTTCACGTAAACCCCACACCACCGCCAAGCTCACCACAAGTAGTATGAAAAACTGATACAGCAAACCAACCTCAGTATTTACCGCGGCAGAACTACTGAGCAATACGCCGAAGATCGCCAGGCTGCTTGTTAGGCTACCTAGCACTCCGGTCTCAATTGACTCATCAAATACTTCTTTTAGCTCTGTTACGTTTAAACCACTTCCCCCGCCGCTAACAAAGAATATGGTGAACAACCCGTAAATAAGGGCAACCCCTAGGAAAAATCTCCACTGGGATTTTAGGATACTAAAGCTCGAACGGAATATTTTCGTTGCACTTGGCACCCGTGGCTGTGTGGACTTTAATGGTTTGCTCAAGCGAAAGGATTTATACTGCGGGATTTTCAGCCGGCGAGTTTGGGAATTTCTCGGTTTCGGTTGTTTCTTGACCGTTTTTGACATTATAGCTTATCACCCATGCTCCGAAGTCTTTGGATACGATCGTCAATTGGCGGGTGTGTACTAAATGCTTTGCCAATGCTTCCCTTTTTTAACGGGTTTGCAAAAAACAAGTGTGCAGTTGAACTATTTTGATTTTTTGGAGCACTGCCACCTTGCTTAATTTTTTCTAGGGCACTTGCCAAACCCTCTGGATACCGAGTAGTGAGCGCCCCCGTGGCGTCGGCAAGGTATTCACGCTTTCTAGAAATAGACATTTGAATCAACGCGGCTGCTAGTGGAGCCAGGATCGCGGCAACAATACCAATTATCAAAAAAAGCTGGCCAGAACGGTCATTTCCGCTACCACGGAACCATGTCATTCGAATCATGATGTCTGCCATAATCGAGATTACCGCTACCATTGCGAATGCAAGCATTGAAACCCGAATATCATAGTTTTTTACATGGCCAAGCTCATGGGCCATCACCCCTTCAAGCTCTTGATCATTGAGCGCATCGAGTAAGCCGGTGGTTGCACACACAGTGGCATGCTTAGGATCGCGACCAGTGGCAAAAGCATTAAGCGCGGGGTCTTGCATAATACAAACCTTTGGCATCGGCATTCCTTCAGTTATGCTGAGGTTTTCTACGATCCGGTACAGTCGTGGGTTATCTTTTTTGGTAATTTCTTTTGCACTATTTATGGCAAGCGCCATTTTTGAACTGGCATAATAGCTGATTACGATGTAAACAAGCGCGCCAATGAGCACATATGGTGTTATGAGTGGCTCTTGCATGAACTGGGCAAAGATCCATGAAAGCCCAGAAACTAAAACAATAAACAACACAAACATTACGAATGTTTTTCTTTTGTTGGCTGAAATTTCACTATACACGATGGCCTCCGGCAACAAATGGCAAAATGCAAAACGCAAAAAGGATTTTCTTGTGCAGTAGATTTATAGTTATCATTTATCAATACTCCTAATTAGGCCATTAATCAACTTATGAACGCTTATGGAACTCTCTGCTAGTTGTTTAAAATTTAATTTAGTAAGAAGCGAGATATCCCTAGCTATTAAAAGCTGATTTTGGAGCTCCAAAACTGAACCCCTGGCCATTATATAAAAATGTGTCTTATCCTTGCTGCTTTGTCTACCAAAACCTTCGGCTATATTTGAAGTAATGGAAACGGCACTCCTTCTGATTTGGCTAGTCAAACTGAACTTCTCTTCTGAAGGAAAAATTTCTGTTTGCCTATACACTCCTATGACCAATTTGTGCCCCTCCTGCCATGCGATTAAATCAGAGAACTTTTGTATTTTCTTTGTAGCCATTCCCGTTTACTACCTACCTATTACTTTTTGCTTTTTACTAGCTATACTCCCTAGAAACTTACGTTTGTGGGCTTCTGGATTTCAGCTGTCTGAGCTTCATCTACTTCGAAGAATTCTCGTGATTTAAAACCAAAGATTGAAGCCACGATGTTTGTTGGGACAACCTGGATCTTAGTATTTAGCTCCCGTACTGCACCGTTATAGAACCGGCGAGAAGCCTGAATTTTATCTTCCGTATCAACAAGTTCTTCTTGTAGGTGTTTAAAGTTTTCGTTCGCCTTAAGATCTGGGTAGTTTTCTGACACTGCAAAAAGGCTTTTTAGTGCTGACTGGAAGTGGTTTTCAGCCACGCCAGTTTCTGCAGGGCCTTTAGCGTCCATAACTTCTGTTCGAGCTTTTGTTACTTCTTCAAAAACTGTTTTTTCGTGCTTTGCATAACCTTTTACCGTGTTGATAAGGTTTGGTATAAGGTCGGCTCGACGTTTAAGTTGTACGGTGATATCGCTCCATGCTTCGTCTGCGCGAACACGCACCCGCACGAGTCCGTTGTAAAGTGCAATTACAACGACCGCTAGAAATATCGCACCGCCGATTAGTATAAGTTCCATGTATTTTCTCCTATTTTATTGTTCTATAATTGTATCATTTTTCATATAAAAATGCTGCCAAAAAAGCAGCATTAATTCACTTGGTGGGCGAGGAGGGACTCGAACCCTCAAGGTTTATTCAACCAGCGGATTTTAAGTCCACCGCGTATACCAATTCCGCCACTCGCCCGAAAAATTTAACTCTGGAGGCACCGAGCAGAATCGAACTGCTGTAAGAGGTTTTGCAGACCCCTGCCTAAC
>JBGSYV010000006.1:0-5411 GCA_041750695.1 Saccharimonadales bacterium (SeqCode)
GAATTGTGTAACCAATATGCTGAAGACTATATAATACGTTCATTGCACAGTGTTTTGCACCATCTTCATTGCCAGTAATTAAGCATCCCCCAACTTTACCGTAATACGCATACTGCCCTTTTTGGTTTGTATCAGAAGAACTTGCATATAGCCGCTCAATAACTTTTTTCATTTCACTACTATTATCACCCAGCCAAATCGGGCCACACAATACTAAAATATCAGCCTGCATCACCTTTTGTTGAATTTTTGGCCAAACATCGGAGTCAAATCCATGTTCTGTCATATCGGGATATACCCCAGGAGCGATATCAAAATCAACTGGTCGAATAACCTCTGTTTTTACGCCCTGTTTTTCCATGATTTTAGTACTGATTTCTATCAAACCTTCAGTATTACTCGTCTGTGGCGAGGGTTTTAACGTGCCATTAATAAACAATGCTCTGAGTTTACTGTAATCAGTCTTCTTATCTTTCAAAATATTCCCCTTCCAGTTATCTATTTTGTATTATACTCGCTTGTCAAAAGTTATATATAGGTAGAAAATAAAACCATGTCAAGTCATAGCACAAAAGATGTCGCCGAGCTCGGTCGAATAATGGGCATTTGGGCTCACCCAGATGACGAAACCTGGATGTCAGGTGGCATAATGGCTATTGCCAGAAAAAACAAGCAACCGGTGTGTTGCATATCTGCAACTAAAGGCGAGCTGGGCAATCAGGATCCAGATAAATGGCAAACTAATCGCCTCGGGTTAATTCGTGAAAAAGAACTCCAAGCCGCGCTGGATTTACTAGGTGTTAGCTGCCACCATTGGCTGGGCTTCAAAGATGCCGATTGCGAAAATGTATCTAACAAAAGCGCTGTCGCCAAAATTATTCCAATCATCCAGGAATTCCAGCCTGATACAATCCTAACCTTCGGGCCCACCGGCACTACTGGCCACCCCGATCACATCACTGTTGGTGCTTGGGCTAAACAGGCCCTTCAAGCTCTAGACCGGACTAAAACAAACCTGCTAACTAACGTTGTTCCACATGAATGGTACACAAGCGAAGGCATGCTAATTGATAAAAAAATCAATTACTATTTTAATATTGATACGCCTCCACTCGCTCTTCAACAAGACATCGAACTGTGTATTACCCTGCCGGATGAAATTTTAGTCCTCAAACTAGCGGCCCTACGCGCTCAAACAAGCCAGACAGAAAAACTATTCGCTCAAGCAGATTTAGACGATATCAAAAATATGATAAAAACCGAGTGTTTTAATCTCGCTTCTTTTTAGCCCGCCGGTAATCTTTGTGCTCTAGCTGTTGCCGCATTTGATCTACTCTAATAATGTACTTTTCGTACGGCTTAAGTAGTGATGAATACTGCCAGTTTGGCGTCATGATATGTTTTAGCTTTTTCTTTTCTGCCAGATATTCTGCCAGGCAGTAAAAATCGCCATCGCCAGAGACAATAATCGCTTTATTATACTTTGGCATGTCCTTCATAGCGTATAAAACTAATTCGGCATCAACATTGCCTTTAATTGTTGGCTTTTGCGGCTCAACAACTTTAAGGTTTTGTTTGTCTTTATCTTTTCTAAGATGCGGCTTTGGATCCGGACCAGAAACATCTACGGTTGGTTTAAGTACAATCAAATAGCCCAGATCATGCAGTGTTTTATACATTTCTTCATATTCTTGCATATACCCAATGAACAAATACGCCGTTTTAACGTTATGCTCTGTTTGGAGAAACTTCAAAAACTTCTGCCAATCGAGCTTCCAGCCAGCTTTTTGGGTTCCTAGATTCAAGTTCTGGCTATCAATAAAAGCAAATGTTCCCTTGCTCTGCCTAGAAAACGGATTAGGTTTTTTCATGTTACCAACATTGTACCAGGTTATTTGTTAAATATTTCAAGCTGCAGATTAATCCCTTTATTCCATTTTACTTTTCGCAAAAAACCTCTATTACTTTTTACTCCAGGTCAAAAAGTAACCAAAAACCCCGCCAAGCGCCTTTGGTCTGAGATTCATATTTAGTATTTCACTAGTTACTTTTTACTTATTACATTTTGCAAACATCTAAAGTCTCACGTCTCACATCTTATTCTATCTTCTATTAATCTGTATTCTATACTCTAACCTACGGCGTCTTCGCCGAAGTGTTTTTGGAGTCTTGAGCGAATCGAGCCCGGGTGGCGACCAAACTTTTTGGTCAGTTCATCAATATCAACCTCGCCTTTTTTTGAAAACAACTTCACAAGCTTTTCGTCATCCGCAGCAGTCCATGGTTTATAAGCATTCGGATATTTTGCGCGCATTTTTGCTAGCTTTTCACTCCAGGTTCCCTTACCGGGTTTTTGCTTTTTTATTTGTTTGGCGCGCTTCTCAATATTTTTACGCAAGTGCTCGAACCTCTCTGCGTGAGTTTTAGCTTTTTTGCGCAAATCTTTATCAATTTCTAGCGCGTCTTTGCTCACCCGCAAGGCTTTGTTGTTAATGCCTGCAAGACTCAAGGTTTCTAGATTTCGCACCCTGGAGAGCGCCACATAACCCATGCCCTCGACAAACGCTTTACTTAAATCTATCCGCGCTGCATCCAGCGTCATCCCCTGGCTTTTGTGCACCGTGATCGCCCAAGCTAAGCGCAGTGGAATTTGAGTAAGCCCGGCCCGTTTTTTATCGCCATCTCGCAGTTCCCACGATTCTGGTGTTATTACCAATCTCCGGCCATTTTTTAGCTCTACCTCTGGATAATCCGTCGCTTTTTCAAAACCAATCACCACGCCAAGACTGCCGTTTACGTATTTCTTTTCTTGATTATTTTTAATACACATCACCAGTGCGCCTTTTTTGAGCACTAGCTCCTCAACCGCCAAACAAGATCGTTTCAGCGCCTCAACATAACTGGCTTTGCCAGTAGTCTCCATGTGATACGTTCTGGATTCACTATCCAGGCTTTCCAATCGCTGTTGATTGATGCTATCAACATCAACATTCGTGGTATGTAGTTCAGTGACTTCGTCGAACGGATCAAATACCTGCCCACGAGACAGCAACTGTTCAGCGTGGTGACGGCGAACATCGTCTGCTCTGAGAGCGTTTAGAATTTCTAAATATGCATCGTCATCCTGACGGTGTTGCTCACTAAGATAACAAATAACCGGATCGAGCTCTTGCCAAATGTTAGATCGAACTACGAACGATCCGGCCGGTTCCTCGTGCCGATTCACTGGTGGTAACTGAAAGAAGTCCCCGCATAAAATAACCTGAATTCCGCCAAATGGCTTATCTGATTTGCGAACTTTGCGCGTAATTTCATCGACCATATCCAGCCGATAATTATGCAACATTGAGATTTCATCAATTATTAAAATATCGGTTTTTTCAATCTGGTCTCTTCGACTTTTTAGTAACCCTTCGTGATAATCTTTTGATAGCTTATTTTGAATCCCAATTCCGCTCCAAGAATGAATCGTCGTACCATTTAGGTGTGTTGCAGCCAACCCAGTTGTGGCCGTGACTGCTACTTTTTTGCCGTCGTTTTTAGCCAGGCGAATAAACTGATTTAGTACATACGTTTTGCCAGACCCAGCTGGTCCCGTCAGTAGAGCGCTATTCCCGTTTAATAAAATCTCTAATGCTAGTGCTTGATCCATGGCTTGTAAGTATACTAAACGATCCCCTGCTTTTGAATATTGTTTTCTAGAATTTTCTTGCGATCTTTGCGGGCATTATTTGCCCACTCATCGGCCAACTCATTATTTATGTCATCGTTATGAGCCCGCACCCATATAAGTTTGGCGTGCGACGATTTATACGCCGCGCAGGCCTTTTTAACAATGTCGATGTTTTTAATCTCTCCACCTTTTTTCTTCCAGTTGTTGCGTTCCCACGCCAGTGACCACTCGGTGATCACGTTTATCCAAAATTCACTGTCGGTATAAATTTCACACGCTTCTGAGCCAGCATGTTCAAGCGCCGCAATGATCGCAAAGCCCTCCATACGAATATTAGTCGTTTCTTTACCGCTCGGCTCAGTGCCGAGTACCACCGGTTTCCCATCTAAAATAACTGCAAACCCGCCTGGGCCAGGGTTAGGGCTCGCACTGCCATCAGTATAGTATTTTCTCATAGATTATTATTGTAACAGACCGCAAATAAATACTCATGCCCCTGTTATACGAGCAACAAACTAAACATACTATTGACAATCTGTTATACTTATAATCATAACAATTAATTGAGGGGAGTTCATATGAACGAAGTCAGAAGCTTAAGCGAACAGCTGTCAGATTCTGCAAACGAGTTCTGGACAGCAGTTGGCGACTATTTGCCAAATTTATTAAGCGCATTAGTGCTACTAATCTTGGCATTAGTGGCTGCAAAGTTTCTACAATATCTTGTAGAAAAGGGTTTGAAGCTACTGAAAGTAGACAAACTACAAAAAAGTAAAGCAGTCGCAAAAACTTTGCATACTGCTGAATTGAACATTGATGTCGTTTCTATAACTGGTAGAATCGTATTCTGGTCAGTTATTGCAATTTTTGCACTTACCATTGCTGACGTACTACAACTAGCCGCAATGCGCGATGTTATTCGTGAATTCGTTGGGTACCTACCAAACGTACTCGCTGCAGCAGTAGTTCTAACAATAACGGTTGCTGGTGCACGAATTGTCCGTGATGTTGTTCGAGCGTCACTCGCGCGAATGCGTGTTGATTACGCAAGTAACGTAGCGTCACTCAGCTTCTACGTATTAATCGTATTCGGTGTGGTTATGTCGCTTGACCAGCTAGGATTTGACACTACAATTCTTAGCGCAAACATCACGATAATCGTTGCCGGAATCATGCTTGCACTCGCACTTGCCTTCGGACTTGGCGGGCGCGACACAGCTGGCAAAATCGTTGCAGATATGCACGGCCGATTCGACAGAAACAACAAGCGTAAATAAGCTTAAATACAGTTTCACCGGCGTGTTAATCCACCCTCTAATCATAAGGGGTGGATTTTTTATTAGCCCTGACGAATAACTTGATATATTTCTGGCGAACCGTGTCCAAGTGGTACATCCACGCAGCCAACAGATTCCCTTAAGCCATCAATATATTCTACTTCCGCAGCGTCTAGAACAATCAGCAAACCACTCCCACGGCGGAATGCATTGATATCAACTTCATCTTCATATTTCGGCACATCGTACCATTCATCAACTGTAAACCCGCTAAATTTTCCAAAAATTTTAGTGTCAGTGTCGTCGAGTAAGCCAAATGCCGGCCCAACCAAATACGAGCGTGCACCTTGTATTTGTAACTCTTCGCCCCTGCTCACCCCAAAATGGGATTCTATTCCTTCCGTATATCTGCCAACTAAACTATCCCACTCGGACTCAAACAGAGACTCAAACAACAACTC
>JBGSYV010000007.1:0-8153 GCA_041750695.1 Saccharimonadales bacterium (SeqCode)
CTCAACTACTTGCGTTGGTGTGTATTGCGCTTTCACAATAAACCCTTGCACCCGGAGTTTAATAACGTTTTCGGCCACTTCTGCTTCGCCCATATTGGTAAGAATCACTACTTTTATGTCTTTACCCCAATCTGTTTCACGCAAGCGGGCCAGCATTTCATCACCGTTCATCTCTGGCATCATAAGATCCAAAAGAATCATGTCTGGCTTTTGTTCTTCAATCACCTCTAGCCCAGTTTTCCCGTTGCTGGCTGTTGTAACGCTAAACCCCGCCGCCTCAAACTTGATCCGATACATATCGGCAATGGCTTGGTCGTCTTCTATAATGGCTATTTTTGACATTGTATAACCCCTTAAAATTAAAAAAAGAATGACCCCCGCGTTCCCCAGTTGGGGCTCGTAAGTCATTCAAGTAAGTCTAATAAGGTCTACTAGTAACTGTACTGCTGCTAAGCATAACTGTCAATAGCTAACTCTGTTGGTGTGATGCTTTTGGCGCGGGGATAATCTCCTTAACTACATCTACAATCTGGCTCGGTGTAAAATGGGCTTTTACAATGTAGCGGTCTATGTGGAGCAATCGAAGGTTATGCGGCGCCTCATCTCGGCTGATGTTGGTGAGCACTACCACACGGATGTTGGCTCCCCAATCCGTTTCACGCAAGCGGGCGAGCATCTCATCCCCCGTCATGACCGGCATTTTTAGGTCAAGTAGTATAAGGTCTGGAACAAAACTCTCTATAACCTCTAGCCCTTTTTTGCCATCGTGAGCTGTTTTTACATCATAGCCGCTGGATTCCAGCTTCATGCGGTACATATCGCAGATTGCTAGCTCATCCTCTACCACCACAATTTTTTGTTTTAACTGCATCTTACTACCCAATGTACCAAACTTCCCTCAATCAGTCGAATATTCGGCAGTACTGGCCTGTGCTATCATACAAAATGAACTGGAGTACTATGAAGAACGCTGCGCAGACTTTTAATACTTTTCCAAAATTCTCTAAACTGACCTATGCTGATCGTGAAAAATACGAAGACCTCATTAAAGACTTTCCGCCCCTAGCGATTTGTTCGTTTCCGGTGCTTATGACGTGGTGGAATCAAATGGATGGTCTCAGAATTTCCCAGCTGAACGGAAATCTAGTCTATTCGTATTGGATACCTGGCGTTGATAGTATTTCCGGACTCTCAATTCTGGGGAACAGGCACATCGACGATACTATTTGTACAATATTTGACCACATGGTGCAGAAGGGAGAGAAGCCGCAGCTGGTGCATGTTCCAGAGTTTGTAATCAGCAACATGCAATATCCCGACCTTTTTGAGTTTGAAGAGGAGAGAGCGCATGATGAGTGCATTCTCACATTAGAGGGTTTGAGCAAGCTGGAAAATATCCCGCCATTTCAGAAAGCAAAAATTCAACGATTTATTATAAATTACGAATCTAAAGGATCGTTCACAAAAGAGTTGGATCTTGGGATTGAATCAAATCGTGAGCAAATTCTTGAATTAGCAGAAGCTTGGCGAGATAGAGGCGGGTACAATAGTATATATAAAAGTGAACAGGAATCTTTTGAAGATGCAGTTATGCATTTTGACGAGCTAGGGCTCGAATGCATAGCTGTTTTTATCGATGGCCAGATTCATGGATTTGTTTTTTACTCCTGCCCACAGGATGAAGATTATGTTTTGCTAAACTACGCCCGATTTAGTTATGACATTCCGTTTTTGTTTGAATATTGTGCCTATGCTTTTGCAAAATACTTTGCAAAAGCAAGGATTTAAGTATGCAAACATAGATGCGGATTTCGGTAGTCAATTTATCCGATCCACAAAACTTGCCCTAAGGCCGTATAATTTTTTCAGGAAGTACACTGTAAAACCAAGGGGTGGGAGCGGCCACAGGAGCAAGTTTACTTGACATTAACTATAAAATATAGTAATATTTGCAAAGTACTTTATAAGCAGAAAAACGTCGCAGAATCAATTTATTTGGTTTAGCGGCGTTTTTTTATACACGAACGAAAGTGAATATCATGAGTAGAGAACAATTAGAGTTAACGCAAGAAGTAATTCAGCCGACGGAACCTGCGGCAATGTCATGGCGGAAAAAAGCCGGGATAATGGCGGCAAGCGTTGCAGCGGCAGTTGGGGTTGGCGTGTCTGCAAATACAATCGCCGAAGAAAACCCAGGTAGCATTGGGGAGGCAATCGAGGTGATTGGTGACATTGGTATTGCTCCTACTCCGGACGTTAGTTCGGCGGGAACAGAGACATTGATAGCTGTAAATGACACACTTAGGGATATTGGCCCGTATGCACTATTGTCCGGAGGCGTAATGCTTGGTTCGCTAGCCTTAGCTCGCAGAAAAAATGAAAAACTAGATGCTACGTTCAGCTATGCTGATCGCATGGAGTCAATTAGTAAAACTCGAGCGAGTAGATTACTTCCACCTATTATTATTGCATCAGTAGCTGTTGCTTCAGGGTTGGGGGATGCGGCAGGTGAAGGTGCAAATAGGCCACTCTCTGTTATTCAAGAAGCAGTAGGTGTCGACGATGATAGCCCCGTGATTGTACAACACGATAAGGTTATTCCATTTAATCATTCAAGTGTAGTCAATGACTCATTGGGTTTGATTGAAGATGAACTTAATGTTACGGTGACACCCTTTCAGTTAGCGCTAGGTAGTATGTATAGCCCGGATAAAGATAGTAACCCTTCGAGCGCACCAATTGTCGCTATCCCAGGTGAGTATCTTGAAAGTACATTCAATGTTACGCTCGAAGATGCAGGAGCAGGATGCGACAACCTATCTGTAATTATCGGTGATCAACTGGATGTTGACTCAGGAGAATCCATTGTAGTTGAAGGTAAAGAGGCGAGAGTAGCGGGTACGATCGATGTTTTGCCTGGGCTTGATCGGGTTGCCGTCATCGGATCGTTAGAGCAAATGAATGAATGTATTTTTGAAGGTGATTCAAACTTCGGCGCTATTATCGGTGGTGATGGAAATATCGCAGACCTAGAAGCTTCATTGGATGAGCTCGGTATAGATTATCACGTTTCGAGCTTTGGCGAATTAAACGCAAACTATGCAGAGTTCTGGGACAGAAGCGTGAAGCCGCCAATGATGCAGCTTATATTACTGGCTTTCGGGGCAGGGGCAGCGGGAGTTATGTATATTAGAAATTCAGAAATCCTGCGCCAAAATAAACAAATTGCTACCCTAGTTGCGCAGGGTGTTCAGAAAACAGATCTGATTCAAGCCGAAAACTTACGTTCATTGCAGGCTGGATTAAGAGCGGCTCTTTATGCTGGCCCGATGGCGGTAGTATTGACGGGGGTGGTTAACTCTTCACAATTTGGTCTTGAGATGTCGGCAGACGTGAAATCCATTGGTGCCGGGTTTGCAACCTACGGTGTTGTCAGTGCAATTGGGAGTAGGGGTGCGAAAAGGACTATTCGGAACCTAGACGCTGCAGCCGAGCTAAGGGCGGGGGCATAGGCTATGGGTTTTAAACGAGAATCAACTCCAGAGTTACCAGACCAATTTCCTATCCAGGTAAACGGATTATATGTTCAAGTAGGGGCGGATACACCTTTATCAAGTGTAGATTTAACTATAGAACCGGGCGAATACCTTGCAATTACAGGACCTTCGGGTTCTGGTAAAACAACCCTGGCTAACTACATGCTGGGGTTAAGTATTGATAATCAGCCCCCTCAAGGTGGTGAGGTGCTTTATGGCGGCGTTTCAATATATGAGTTAAGTGAAGCCGTTAGAACAAGATTAAGGGGTTTACATTTTGGTGTTGTGCCTCAAGCACCGAACCTTTTAAGCGGATTTACAGCAATGGAAAATATCACAATGCCTACCAGGCAAAAAGGCCTTGCCGTAAATGGTGATTTGCTTGGACGAGCCATGCGAATCATAGATATCGAGAGGTTGGCAGATAAGCCCGCAGAATACCTCTCTGGTGGAGAACGTCACCGAGTGTCAATCGCAAGAGCTCTTGCACACAACCCCGGTGTGCTTGTCTTAGATGAGCCAACTGCGAATCTCGACCCTGAATTGAAACAACAAACAAATGGACTACTCAAAGAGTTAGCTGATGAAACCGGAAAAACAGTTGTTGTCGTAACCCACGAAGATACTTCGGCAAAACGACAGGTCGAACTTATTGGTGGCGTACTCCAAAGGCCTAAATCAATATTTGGGTAACGGAGTTCATTGCACCTATTGACATAAGCATTAATTGGTGTATAATGTAAACTAGTACATTTTTAAGTAAAGCACTCCGCACCCAACAACTGATTGTTGGGTGACGGGGTGTTTTTTCATGTAAACGAAGGAAGATAAATGACTACAATAGAACAAGAACCGAAACCACTCAATTTTATTCATGAAGGTGAATTGCCTTTAGGTATTAATATTGAATTTGAACTTGAATGTGAGATGGAGCGGCTAGGCTATAGGGAGGGCACGCTGCAGTACTGGCAGGGCGATGCAGAAGTTGGAACCACGCAGGGCTTTAGCCGGAAATTTTTTAAAGATAAGCTAGGTGCTGTTGCGGCAATTATCAGAGAGAGGCGGAGTGATGTTGATGAACAAGATGTTGAATTAACTATGGCTTTCGCAGACGAAATATTTGATATTTACGAGGGTGTAAGTAGTCCATCTAGACAAAGTAATTCCTTCGCATTTACAGCAGCCACAAGGCTTCAAAGGCGAGAGCACGATGAGTTTGAGGCCGTTGACTATAGAAAAGAAACCGTCGGATGCTTCCCCATCTTTAAGTATATAGATAGCTCCAGTGCTCAGCGTGCCATGGTTGGCATGCCGCCATTTATAATCGATTATTACGGCGAGGATGACCGCGGCGGCGGGGGTATGATGGTTTTCTCTCCATTATTTTTGAATCTGATAGAAGACGCAAAGGATCTTAACACTGCAGTTACTTGGGCCGATAATGTTGCTAAAGAGACCGCATGGTTAGCCAGGGAGCGTGCTGGAATAAAGTTACTAAGCCTGGCTGCGTTATTGCCGAAGCACACTAACTACGGTCAAATGTTTGAGTATCCAGGTATAGAGACTACAACTGGTCACGGTGGAACTACTTGGCTAATTGGAGAAGTAGTTAATAGGGCGATTGAAGACGGGCGTGTTGATCCTCAGCTACAGAGTAGGATCGGTGTTTTGGGTGTTGGCGGAATTGGCCTAGCGGCTGCTGACTTAGTGCTTAGTACCAACCCAGATGCACAGATTGCAATAAACGACTACAATGCCGAAAGACAAAGAGAAGTTAGTAAATACCTGAAGAGCCATTATGGTGACAGGCGTGTCGTTGATGCTGGTTGCGCTGAAGAGGTGCTACGCTTTGGCGGGGTCACGGTTTCTGCAATTACTAAACCAATTGACTTGTTTACGGATACAAATTTGAAACCGGGCGATTTAGCGGGACGCGTATATGCTGATGACAGTCAGCCCGCAGCTATTGCTAGCGAACAAGTAGAGGCTCTTGGCGGCCTACACACCGGCGTTATCGCGCAAGATAATACTGACTTCGGAGCTGTCACGATGACAAGGTTTAATTACGGTGGCATGGGGCCGCAAGCCCTATCTCAAGCTTATGGTTGTTGCGTAGAGGGCGCCGCATTATTTTATGGTGATGGCATGGCAGACAGAATAACTAGTCCAGTCGATGGAGCCACGGTCCGCGTGGTGGGCGAGTATTGTAAATCAATGGGATTTACGGCGGCTCCATTGCAAACTATAAAAAACGGTATAGCACAAGAAGTATAGCCTACCGCTTAAAGAAAATAAGTGTTACCATTTTAATTAATGGTAACACTTATTTTTAGTCTGCTAGCATTCTCAACCTTGGCGATGCTCGTGTATTCAATTGTTTTTTTGCAGCTTTATAGCCAACGTAAAAAGATTATATATTTATACTTCTCTATTTTTACGGGCGTTGCAATATTTTGGAGTTTAGGTACGGCCCTAATGCTATTCTCAAAATCAACAAACATTATAACTTTTGGATACTGGTTATTTTTAATTGCACCAATGGTATCCACCTTATTTATATTATTCTTTTGCCAGCTATTTATTAAAGGTCGTTCTGAAACGAAATATGTTCTTGGCCCAGTTTTTATAGTTTTATATGCAGTATTTCTAGCGATTAATGATCAGCTTTTCTCAGTTCAGTTTGCTTCGTCCGGTACAAATGCAATCATGCCTAACAGTACGTTTTACATATTTTATGGCCTATATTTTATCGCGTATTTTGATTTAAGCATTTTCACGCTGAGAAGGCATCGCCAACAGAAAGACTTGGTTAAGTATCTGCAGGCAAAAAATATAGTGTATGGAACTGGGCTAACCGGTTCTCTCGGAATAATAACTAATATTTTTCTGCCCGCGATTGGGATAACGCAGTACGTCTGGCTTGGTCCAATTTTCTCTCTCTTTTTCCTTAGCTTTGCAACCATAGCAATAGCGCGCTATAAGCTATTTGACATTAGGACAGCGATCCTAAGGTCAACAACATATATTTTTACTATCGCAATATTAGCAGGAACCTACTCTGTACTAGTTGTAGGTGTGCTCGGTTCGGCCATTCTTGGGAGCAATGCAGATACTTTACAGTGGGGGATCTTGTCGATAATTACTGCAGGTATTGCTGTAGCGTTTGCGCCGCTACACAACTTTTTTAATAAATTCAGTAATAGGCTATTTTATCGTGATGCATATGAGCCACAAGAGTTGCTTGACGAATTAAATAAAGAGCTTATATCTAATATTGAGGTTGATCAATTACTACAAAAATCTGCGAAAGTAATCAACCGGTATATTAAGTCGGGGTTTTGTATATTTGAGATTAAAAAGACTGATAGCGAACCGCAGCGCGTAATTGGACCCGACAAAGATAGTCTTGATAACCGCCAAATTCAAGACATCCGTTTACTGGCGCCGAATGCCAAAGTAAAAACCGTTATCACCGATGAACTCGAAGACAATCAGTCGGACCTTCAGAAAAAACTTAGGAAAAACGATATTGCGGTGCTGGTGCGATTAACCGATCAGCCAGAGAAGCCGATTGAGGGCATCGGGCACATTGTGTTGGGCTTTAAGAAAAGCGGTAATCCATATTCGTCTGCCGATATTAAGATACTAGAGATTATTGCTGATGAGTTGGTTATCACCATTCAAAACGCTCTGCGGTTTGAGGAGATTCAAAACTTTAGTAAAACCTTGCAGGATAAAGTTGATGATGCGACGCATAAATTGCGAAAAGCAAACGAAAAGCTCGTGGCGCTGGATCAGACTAAAGACGACTTCATATCAATGGCTTCTCACCAGTTGCGTACGCCGCTTACTAGCGTAAAGGGTTATGTAAGCATGGTACTAGAGGGTGATGCCGGCAAAGTTAACGAAAAACAAAAGGAGCTTTTGAACCAATCTTTTGTGAGCTCCCAGCGGATGGTGTATTTAATTGCCGACCTTTTGAACGTGTCGCGCTTGCGTACCGGCAAGTTTATTATTGATTCAAAACCAACCAATTTGGCGGATGTTGTAGAGGGGGAGATCTCCCAGTTGCAAGAAACCGCCGAAGGGCGTGGGCTAAAACTCACCTATGATAAGCCCAAAAATTTCCCAACATTGATGCTGGATGAAACCAAGACTCGCCAAGTGATTATGAATTTTGCAGATAACGCTATTTACTACACTCCATCTGGGGGCAATATTAAGGTAGTGTTGGAGGATAGGGCACAGTCAGTTGAGTTTAGAGTCGAAGACGACGGTATTGGGGTACCAATGAACGAACAGCATCATTTGTTTGGCAAGTTTTACCGCGCCGGCAATGCTAAAAAAGCCCGACCAGACGGAACTGGGTTGGGGCTATTTATGGCTAAAAAAGTTATTGTTGCACAAAAAGGGTCAATTATCTTTAGGAGTAAAGAGGGTCACGGTAGTACCTTTGGCTTTAGCTTTGCAAAAGAGCCGCTGTTGCCTGAGAATTTTGAAGGTTTTTCTAAAGACGAAGAACATGAGACTAGTCAAACAACAAAAAAGCCTAAGACGAAACAGTCTGCAAAGAAATCTTAGTTTTAAGTTTTAGAAATAATTTTTATTTAAATAAAT
>JBGSYV010000008.1:0-4477 GCA_041750695.1 Saccharimonadales bacterium (SeqCode)
AGGTAGCCTATGAGTAAACTCATCTCCCACCAACATATCTGGAAGATTAATAACTTTAAAATTATACTCATGTGCATCACCAACAACTTTGCCTGAAGCCTGTATTGCTTTGGTGCCAAAGTCAGAGTAATCCGTGTTCCAAGTGCCCACGTGAAAATCAAGTCCATTATAGGTGATCTCGTGTGATGCATATTCGCTCGAACTATCAACAATGTAGCTGCGGGTTAAGTTTTCAGTTTTACCCGAAACAATAATATTGCCATTTTCTATAGGTTCATCTGCAAAACTTTGATAGACAAAATACCCACCTCCCAATAGACCAAACGTAATTGCAAAAGTCAGTAATTTTTTGTTTTTTGTGTTGAGTTTTAGTTTTTGCCAAAGGCTAGACTTACCGTTTTTGCGGTAAGGAGTAGTTTTTTTCGCCATTTGTTATTCCTTTTTTTAGTATAAAGATAGACTTAAGATACCATAAGCATAAGCAATATTCAATTCTTGTACTGAGTAAGGGCGGCCTGGGCGGCTTCTTGTTGACCGGCCTGTTTGCTTGGGCCACTGCCCTTACCTTTGAGCGTGCCATCGATATACACCCCGACCGTAAAAATCTTGTCGTGGTCGGGTCCTTCTTCACTTAACACCTTATACATCGGTGTGAAGCCCTCTTTACTTTGGGCCAACTCTTGGAAATGAGATTTTGCATCCATCCATGATCCGGTGGCTAGAATCTTGTCAAATGTTGTAAGCAAGCTACTGGTTATAAAGTTCTTAGCAGCCTCATAGCCCTGATCAAGATACACCGCGCCAATAACTGCCTCGTAACAATTGGCGAGTATTTGCCCGCGGGCGCGATCGGTACCACGCTTTTCACCCCGGCTTAACCGCAGTAGTGGTTCAAATTGGTTATTTTTTGCCGCCAAGCTAATGCTCTCTGTACGCACTAATGCTGATCGCCAGTTGGTGAGCACACCCTCTGGATCTGGATAATTAGAATACAAAAAGTCAGTCACTACCAGCTCTAAAACTGCGTCTCCCAAAAATTCTAATCGTTCATTGTGTATTTTTGCTGTCTTACGATGTTCGTTTACATACGAACGGTGAGTAAAAGCAGAGACTAATAGCTCGATGTTATCAAACGTTACTCCCAAAACTTCTTTTGCAAAAGTAACATAAGCTGCGTTATTTTGCATAGTTATGTCCGGGGCACCTGCCGAATTTTCTTTAAAGATACTAGGATGAGCTTGCTGATGTCATCATAGGCGATTTTATCCAGCGCCTCGTTAGTGTCGAACCATTTAATTCCGTTCATCCACTCTTCTGGCTGTAATTTATCGGTGTCGCCCTGGGCATGAACGAGAAATATCTCTGTGGTCATTAATACCAAGCTTTGCTGGCGCCGATATTGAAAGTTTATTTTGCCTAGCCAGTTCATAACCCGCAACTTTTCAAGACCGGTTTCTTCTTTGATCTCCCGTTCAGCGGTTTGTTTAGCCGATTCGCCTTCTTCGATATGACCTTTTGGAATCGTCCAACGATCTTTGGCATCTTGAATAAGTAAAATCTGAATTTTCTTAGTTTTTGGATCATGACGAAACACCACACCACCAGCAGTTGGCTCGCGGAGCACCTCTTTGATTGCCGGTTTTCGCCGGTTTACAAATCGTTTGAATCCTTTAATTGGGTCGGGTCGTTGCATCTAATATTAACTTTCTGTATCGCTTGTGGTGTCATTATCTTTTGGTTTGGTATCAGTTTTTGGCTCATCTTCTTTGCCGTCACGGTTTTTTAACAGGGTTCCCAGCACGCCGTTTACAAACTTGGAGGAGTTATCGCCGCCAAAGGCCTTGGCAAGCTCAACCGCCTCATTAATTGCTACCTTTGCTGGCACAACATCTTGTTGGTAAAGCAGTTCGTAGGCACCGATCCGTAAAATCGCGTGATCAGTCCGCGCAATTTGTGACAGCGGCCAATCAGGTGCTAATGGCTGAATTACCGCATCTAGCTCTTCTGCGTGACTACTGACACCCTTTACTAGTTGCTTCACAAACGCAGTGTCACTAAGCGTCTCTTTGTAGCGTCCCATGTTGCGCTGCAGAATTGCTGCTTGATCGATATGCTTATCATTACAAGCTGCTCTAAAATCTTGCTCATACAAGGTCTGTAGTGCAACAATTCGGCCAAGGTGACGATTAGAAGCCATTTATCGTACCCCCAAAATGCACTCATCTGAACACTCTGATTGGTGTTGCGGTTCGTTCAAACGGGATTTTGGTCGAAATATTGCCATATTGTTAAAATGTCCTTAGGTACTACCTACTATTATACCCAAAAATAATTATTTTTGGGTGGTTTTTGCCAGTTTTTTGCCCGACTCTCGTCGTGTGGTGTAGGCTTTGACTGGTGACTTTGCATTAACGGCACGCGCCAAACGAACAACCAAGTGACTGCGTCGCTGTCCGGTTCGTCTGGGGGTGGTTCGTTTTTTTGGTTTTCCCATAAAAAATAATCTCCTTACTTACTATATCTGATGGTTTGCTTGCTATTCTAGCGTAAAATGTAATATTTCTCAAGGTTAAAACCGCGATTTCACAGCACGTCCATATCTGAATCAGCAATAGTATATTGACTTTTTATTAATTTAGTGATATAAATGATACATTATGGTTCCAAAAGATGAGTATGGGGATCTACCAAACCCAGGTGCAAAAATATATCAGTTCAGGCCGCGTGCAGAGTGTTTAGACCAACTAGACAAACTATCTGTTGCTGATCATGTCCGAAGCGCTCGAACCAGTAAAACAGGGCGGCATATGAGTCGAATCTTTCTAGGAACCTTCTTTGCAGTAAGCTCTTTTTTTGGCGTGCAAAGCCTGGATTCGGATTTTAATTCACAGCCGGACGTACCAGAAACACCCGCAGCTCCACCAGTACCGACCACTTTCGATAACACCATGCTAATAGAGTGTCAACGACAAGCATTCGATGTCTATGAATCATCAAACCACCCCGATAGCTATTTGCTAATACAAGAGGGCTATGACTGCCAAGAAAAGTTTGGAGATCCGAACAGACAATCAGATGATTTTGATAAACACGGTTTACTTGGGAACTAAGCAGGCTCTTTACAGGTAGAATCAGCGTTAAATCACAATGTTGATTAACTTATTTGGAATATAGATTGATTTCTTAATCGTTGCGTCCGTAAGGTACGGTTGCACTTTTTCTGAAGCTTTCGCAGCGATCAGCACGTCTTCTTCAGTACAACCAGTTGGTAACTGAAGGTTATCGCGGACTTTTCCGTTAATTTGAACAACGATTGTAACGGTATCTTCCACCAGGTATTGTTCGTCATGTACCGGCCATTCACTAATATGAATAGACTCTTTATTGCCAAGTTGTTGCCATAGTTCCTCTGCGATATGGGGCACAAACGGAGCAAGCAACTGCAATAGAGTGTTGAGTGTAGTCTCCCATTCTTTTGCAGCGAACCCCTGATCTGCCTTAATTTTATACAGCGCATTTACCATCTCCATCAATGCAGAAATTGCTGTGTTAAAGCGCATGCTGTGTAAATCGTCAGAAACTTTTTTGATCGCTTGGTGCTGCAATCGAACTAACTCACTATTACTATTTGATTCATCGCCCTGGGAGGGCTTATCACCTAGGTATTCTTGGGTCAAAGTCCACACCCTGGCGATAAACCGGTGTGTCCCGGCTACCGATTCTGAGCTCCATGGGGTAGTCTGATCATACGGCGCCAAAAATATAATTGCCATATGGAGCGCATCTGCGCCGTAGCCAGCATTTATAATCTCGTTAGGGTTTATTACATTCCCTTTACTTTTACTCATTTTGGAACCGTCTTCAGCCAAAATGATACCCTGACCTCTGCGGGCTGCATATGGCTCTGGGGTTGGCACTAGACCTTGATCATAAAAGAACTGATGCCAAAAACGTGAATACAGGAGGTGGAGCGTTGTATGCTCCATCCCTCCGAGGTACATATCTACTTCACCCCAATATTCAAGCTTCTTTTTATCTGCAAAGTTGGTGTGGTTGTGTGCATCATAATAGCGCAAATAATACCAGCTACTGCCTGCCCAGTTTGGCATGGTATCGGTCTCCCTTTTTGCAGGGCCCTTACAGTTTGGGCAAGTAGTATTTACCCAGTCAGTGATTTCAGCTAGTGGGCTTTCGCCGCTATCGGTTGGCTCGTAATGCTCAACTGGCGGGAGCTCAACCGGCAATTCATTTTCAGGGACCGCCACTGCACCACAATTATCACAATGAACGATCGGAATTGGCTCACCCCAATAGTGTTGGCGACTAAAAATCCAATCTCGCAATCGATAATTATTCTTACTTTTTGCTTTGCCGGATTTTTCTAAATCAGTAACGATTTTTTCCCGAGCATCGCTAGAACTCATACCGTCATATTCAGCCGAGTTTATCATTTCACCTTCGCCCGTATAGCAGCCTT
>JBGSYV010000009.1:0-2013 GCA_041750695.1 Saccharimonadales bacterium (SeqCode)
CAAAGCGAGGCGTCATATCCCAGCCACTTTCCGCCTCTGCAAGATCATTTAACATGTTTATATCGTAGTAACGGCTTAACCCTTGATGCACCTGCCGCCAGTTCGGCTTGTTAGACCCCATCCAAACCGTAGTGTACTCGGCTTTTGCTACAGAAATTTGTTTTTTGAGCCACTTTTCATCCATGTTATAGGCATCATAAACATCAAAAATGAAGCTTGTTAACAGTGGCGGTTGTGAGCGACCCATCAGATAGGTTCTTGATGCATTAGGAATGATCTTAAACCGCTCCTGCATGCTAATCAGGTTTTCTAAAATCCCTAGCACCAGCTTTTTGTGCTTCTTGCTACTAAGCATTCCTTGAACCATGAAATAACTATCCCAGTAATACATCTCGTTAAAATCAAACGAGTGACCCTCTTCAAACGCTGGCACAAGGTAGGGGTTTGGCAGCCCCAGTAAGGTCTCGTCATCTTTGGGGTGAAATCGCTCTAGTTTTTTCCAATGCTGCTCAATATAATGGCGGGCATGATGGACGTCGTGGTGGGTTAACTGATACTGGTTCCCGCGAAGCGTAATTTTTCTGATGATTTTTTTGGCGTTCGTAAGCATTATGTTACCAGTCTATGTCACATCTGTTTCGCAAGCAAGAAACGCACCAACATTTATTCACTTAATCGATTTGTTGATTGCGTGTTTTAAAATCAGCAACTACATCCTGTCCACCATAGAGCTCAAAAACCTGAGCCTCGCTTGCGGGCACAAGCTTTACTTCTGGCAAAAATAGCTTCTGTGTCGAGTTGCCTCGGCTATTAAATTGCTCGAGCGCTTCCTCTAGGTGTCGTTTATACATATCTGAAGCGCCCGCTCCTACGCCACCGGTAGGAACAACTAATTTGACTCCCTTGATACACCCAAGAATCATGGCAAGAGTACCGACAGCTTTTCCAACCTCCTCCCATATGATATCTTTAGCAGCAAACTCTTCGGCGGGCTTCCCATGAGACTTCTCAAGTGCAGGACCAGAAAAATTGCTTTCGTAAGTATTAGTTGGATTACCCTCTGGCGATATTGTTATATGACCTATCTCCAGCGGATCTTTTGCAACCCTGTAAACTCCCTGCTCATCTTTTTCCACTACGCCGGTTCCAACACCAGTACCAAGTATTAAAGCTGATACAGAGCTATAGCCGTTCTCGCCGACACGCGAAGCAGCTGCGTGTGCTGCAAGCGTTCCGTCATTGACAGCGAATATAGAAAACCCATCCTCTAGCAGTCCTGTAATCGCTGAATCGGTTTTCGTAAGTTCTTTGACTAAATCATATCGTTGCTGGGACAAACCCGGCACGTTAACTAAAGGACCAACTTCTAAGCCATCTTCACTCACAGGGCCAGGGAATCCAGCAACAACTGACTCACAACCCCTATCTGCAGCATCAAGCACTTGCCCTGCCATTAGCCTAAAGAATTCATCAGAATCTCCAGGAGTTAAAACAGATTTAAAGCCGGTTAAATCACCCTCAGCCAAATAGCCGGTGCGGGAATTTGTAGCACCTACTCCAATAACAAATCCAGACTCCATGCTTGAATTAGTTGAACCAACCATCAATACATTTCTCCAATTATTTTCAATAATTTAATATAACATTATTATGGTAATATTTCAAGTATATGTTCCCTGATTACGACTTTTGTTGACGTTTTCGTTTGTTGGGGTCTAGTTCTTTTTTTCTGAGCCGAAGGTTTTTGGGGGTAACCTCGAGTAATTCATCGTTTTCAATGAAATCCAGGCATTGTTCAAGGCTCAAAATAGTTGGGGGCGTTAACTGAACGACCCCATCACTGCTGGAGCTGCGCATATTGGTTAGATGCTTAGTTTTACAAACATTGATTTCCATGTCGTCTTGCCTGGTGCTCAAGCCGATAATTTGCCCGGCGTAAACCTTTTGTGCAGAGTCAACGAATACTTCGCCTCGAGCTTCAGCATTTTGAAGAGAATATGGGGTGGTTGTCCC
>JBGSYV010000010.1:0-9204 GCA_041750695.1 Saccharimonadales bacterium (SeqCode)
CGAACATTGAATACCACCATTTGGTTATCAATATTTATGTTAGATTGCTGGGAGAAGATCCCTGCGAAGGTTCCGGAAGTATACTTACGCAACCGTTGGGCTAATTGCGGTCCAGTGCCGCCCATATGGAGCAAGGTGTCGTAGAGGTCATTGATAGTTGGCGGCGGCGAATTGTGTGTTAATGGATCGTTGGTGATGCCAGCTTTGGCATAGGTTTCAATTAGTGCTGCATCTAGGTCGGCTTCTTCAACTGGGTTCAGTGCCGGCGCTACCATACCCGAGCTGGTCATGGAGGCGGTCATTTGGGCTTGCGCGCCACCCATCATTAGGCGGAGTAGCCCGTGCAAAGTTATGAGGTTGCTGCGCAGCGCGTTATCGGCCTCTTCTGTATCAACTACCTTCGGCAAATCAAACGGATTAATCCGGGTTGAGGAGTTTAGGCTCAGGCGCACATAGGCGCCCCCAACAGCTTCGGCCATGCGTTGATACTCGTTTTCTGGATCGATGATAACGACTTCGGTACCGAGCATCATACTACGAAGGCCGTCTAGTTTGACCGCATATGATTTACCGGCACCAGACTTGGCGAACACTACTGCATTGCCGTTTTCTAGGCTGAAACGATCGAAAATTACTAACCCCGAGTTATGCATGTTGATGCCGTAGAGCAATCCATCATCTTGGCTAAGATCGGCACTAGTGAACGGAAAGCTAGTGCTAAGCGCTCCAGTGCTGACGTTACGACGAATTTGAAGCTGATCAGTAAACTGCGGCACCGTACTGTTAAGGCCCTGTTCTTGTTGTGAGGTAGCTGGTTTGGAGTAAACCAGCTGTTGGCCAAGAAGTGATTCTATTTTATGGGTGACAAATTCAAGCTCTTCAAGGCTGCCGGCATAAAGCGTGAAATAAAAGCCAAAACGGAAGAAGCGTTCCTCGCCTACTTGTAGTTTATCGCGCATTTCCTCGGCATCCTGAATGGTGGCTTGTTTGCCTGGGTCGCGAACACGACCTTTTTCGGCGTCGATCTGCAAGCCAGCTTCAAGTTGGCTTACTTTTTTACGGAGGTTTTCAAGGACCACCTGGCTTTCAACTGGATAAATATACATCGACAGATCAATTACTTCATCTATGTTAATCAGACCGCTTAACCAGCCGGTGTACACTTGGCGGGGATAGGCGAACACATAAAAGGTGCGTGCAAACCGAGTGCCAATTTGGAAGTAGGTTGAGTTGAGCTCAATGGAGCTAGGCGCAATAAAATCACGAAGCGCGGTGATGCCTTTTTGGAACGCACTGTTTACCTCTTGTTGTTCGCGCTGTTTTTGGGCCTCAGCTAGTGCAACGGGATCGGTTTTTACTTTTTTACCCACGTTAGATGATCTCCTTATCCAGATGTGGCTGAGCAGCTGTGCCCTGACCTTTCATGATAACCGGAGCAGTTAAGTCACCAAAGTTTTTTAATTGCTGTCGAGTCGCGGTATCAGGATTGTAGGTATCGTAATATAGCTCAATTAATTCTTGGGTGTCTAGCGGTAAGCCCTGGACGCCGCACTGGAGCAGGCCACCGAGCACTGCTTGTACACGGTTTCTTAACTCTGTTTTAGCGGCTGCTAAGTCTTGTTCGTTGATGGTAACGTGGTCTTCTTTTTTATTGAACATCCCTGTAAGTCCCGAGAAGAAGTTTTTGCTTTGAGTGAGCGCCTTTTGAACATCAGTTTTTGGGAAGAATGGGATCACTACATAAAACTTCTTATCCATAATGTTGGTTTGGACGGCAAGGTCGCTAATGTAGTTAATGTAATCTTCCATCATGAGAGCTAGCAGCATATTGTCATGTTCGCTGCGAATTTTATCGAGCTTTTCAATATAGGGGCGGATATCAACTTTTTGGGAGCGCATAAAAATTTGTAATGGAAAGTATAAGGAGTTCAAAAATGCTTGATAACCAGATTCAACACCTTCTTGCTCTTGGGGGCTCATGAGGTCAAAGTTGATTGATTTGGTCATGACAACTGATCGAAACGAACCATCGTTCATAATGACAATTCCGTCGCGAATTTCGGCAATTTGCAGCATGTTTTGGGTGCTAGTGGGGTTTGTTTTAGGCGGTGAAGCATTTTTGTTGCTAATTGGTGGCTGATTTTGGGGCGCAACTTGCAAGCCCGGCTGTGCATTTTGGGGCACGCCTGCTTGCGGCATAGTATTTGGTTGATTGCTCGAAGGATTCATTGTTTTTTGGGCCCACCAATCTGATGATAGCCAGTAACTAATGTAGCGATATAACTACTTCGCCATCGTCATTTGAAGCATCTTGGTGTGATACGTTCATCGATGTTTTTTGGCTGTTTTTAACATCTTTTAGTATATCAGGCTTATGGTTGTCTGTCATTGTTTGAGCTGACTGATTTGGTGATGGTTGCTGCGGCGTAATCTTTTGAAGTGGTGTGCCATCGTTTCTGGTGATGATTGGCTGAGGTTTCTGTTGTTGGGGGTTTGGCAACGCGGCTGGCTGTGCGGGTACTGTAGCTGATTGTGATTGTGGAGCCGTGGTTTGGGGGGCGACAAACTGACTTTGCGCCGGCGGTTGCGGGAATTGTTGTGGTGCTGGCGGTTGCTGTTGCTGACGAGTCATCTGCTGCATTTTATCTAGGAGCTCTTGTTTGTGCTGGGCAGTAGACTGGTTTAAGCGTTGCCCCATTTGCATGGCGGTCGGGTTGGTTGAAGAATCGAGCAGATCATCAGATGGTTTTATGTCGAGCATTGGATCTTGGGCGGGGTATGAATCTATATCAATTAATCGGTCGGACTGGGCTTGGGATGGTAGCATTACACCACTAGTGGCCGAAACAGCGTTTTTAATCGCCCAGCCACGCGTATCAAGGGTAGAGGCGAGTGCGGTCAGGCGGCTTTTGGCTTCTTCTCTGTCAAAATCTTTGGTGAGGTGTTTTTCTATTTGCTTGGGAACGGTGATGGTGACCAGTTCTTGAATTCCAGATTGGTTCCAGATGCGTTTTCTTGGGAATATCCAATAGCGGATTTTGGCCAGCATCCATAGCTCGGATGATTGATCGTGGCCAAACGGAGCCGCAAGGAGCGCAAAAAACAGTATTGGGGGCACAAAAAAGATACCAATAAACCACACGCCACTGACAAATAGTTGAAAAGTCACAAATCCCATGGCAACTACAATAACTGCATAAATAAATTGCCGCATGCTTAGTGGGCCCAGGAGTTTATCTTCTGCCTCTATATCTTGTAAAACTTTATATTGTGCCATGTTTCACCAACTATATTCTTTGCCCTGTTTGTGGATCTATTTTATCAAGCCTCCTCGTGCCGTTCTCTTCCCGGTAAGCTCTTCGATTAAACGTATCCTGCAGCCCTTGGTTGCCGCCCTGGAGTCCGCTGTAAAGTGGTGTTCCGTCCTGGTCTGTTGCCATACCGGGCGCAACCGATCCTTGTCTTCTTCCGGCCCATGTATCTTCCATGCTACCAATTTGGGCAAGTCTAGTTTGGGCATTTTCAAGCTCAGCTTGGTGTGCGGAGAGTTGTCCTGCGTCCATGGTTGAAGTATCTGTACCCACCAAGCTCTGAACGGTGCTCGCCATGTGCTCTTTAATGTCGTAGATTCGCTCCATGTCCTCAGCGGCTAGTTGACCAGTGGCATAAGCACCTTGTTTATGATACATATCGTTTACCAGCTCATCATTTTTACCAACATTTCCAGTTGAAGGATTGAAGTTCATCTCGGGCTCACTGACGTCCCTAAATCGTGGTCCATCTGGGTCGTTTGTATCCAGCCCGGAGTACTTTAGGTTTTTGAAAGCGTTCTGTTGTGAATGCGCCATACCTTTATAGATTCCGCCAGTTTCATTTCCAGTAAAGCCTTCTTGTTGAGCCCATGTAAGGTAGTTGTCTTTAAATGCTGACGTTTCGCCAGTGTTAACTTTTGTTGCTTCATAGTCCATCCAAAATTGCTTTTCACCGTTTGTTTTATATAGAGAAGCACCTTTCTTGTATTGATCATCGGTATATTCAGCACCTGCAAGCGATGTACGCAGTAAGTTTCCGTTTTTGTCTGCTGCTCGGGCGTGGGCATTGCCGGCCTGATCAGTCGCCTTTGTAGTGCGGCGTCCGCTTCGGTCTAGGTAGAGCGGAATAGATGTAGATGCTCGCCCGTAGGTATCATCCCCGTTTGATTTAACTTGGTTTCCTCTCTCAATACCCTCCTTATTGATCTGAGCCTCTTTCGACATGACATCTCCGAAGTTAGCGGTTTTTGCCAGCCTTCTTCTTGTAAGGCTCGCAGATTTTTCGTTTCTTCGCACGAAGTCGGCGCGCCCTCTAGTAAAAGCACCGCCAAAATTACGCTTTGTTTTGTTGCGGAGGCTATTTGGGTCGTTCGGGTTCCCTTTAATTGCTTCACCGGTTTTGCTGCCAATACCACTAAGCGTGCCGTATGCAGAGCCGAGCGCACCACCGGTAAGTTTGAACGCTTTTGGTATTAAAAATAAAGGAATCATCATTACGATAACAGATGCAATTCCAGAGAAAGCACCCTCAACGCCGCCCCCAGATGTTTGGATAGTGTCACTCAATATAACAGCAAGAATTGAGGCAGTTGCGAACATAACCATAACAACAGGGTAAAGAATGAGTGCCTTAAATAGTAAGCTCCACCACTGTTTGAAGACTTTTTCTGTATTTGGTAGGCAGTAGAGCGCAAATGCGATTGGGCTAACCATGATTAGCAGATATATTAAGCCAGTTCGCAAAATGAGCGTTCCCATTATTGCAATAAAAACGAGCACAAGCGGCATCACCACAAATAGTAGTAAAAATGGAATAGCAGATGCCAATAAGGTGGTCCCCCCGATCCAAATACCAGCACCAGCACCAATTAAACCGGTCAATCCTAAACCGGCAGCTCCTTCAGAGAGAGTAATTCTGAAACTATCCGCGTTTGCAAAAGGTGCGGTTAATAGCTCTGATACACCGCTCCCGATTATATTGGTTACATCTAATGCTAGGGCTACAATGTAGATGGATATGTTGATCAATATAGCAGAAGCAACAACCCGCGGTATTATCTTTTTGGCGGTATAAGCATCGATCATTCCCCCGCCGATACTCTGGCCAAACACAGCAACTAATAGAAAAATAACAAGCAGAATATTAGCAAGTACCCGAAAACTTGACCAGGCGCTAAATACGGGGTTGTCGTTAGGGTCGAGGTTTACGGGATTAATTGTCAAAAAAGGCAAAATTAGTTTGTCAAAAATCGTATCTGATAAAGAAGCGAGGCCGTTAATAATCGGGCACATTATCCAGGCCAAAACACCGCCTCGATTTTCACACCGTGCAGCATCTGGACCGTCAACGTCTAGTTCTAACCCAGGTATGTTGCCACTTTCTATGGCTGCTTGAGTAAAAGTGGCTGCTATTTCTGCCCATTCATTCAAATAGTTCCTAAGGCCTTCACAAGTGGCGTGCACCCCCCTGTATGTATCGGCTGCGAGCGCCGCATCACTTGACAGTGAGCTCGTATAACCATATCCAAAAGTATTATCGTTAATCCCTTCGGGCTGGAAATGCGTCAGTTCTTCTATTTCGCCCGTATCAATATTAACAAACCTTACACTGACTGCCGGCGGTGTACGATCGGTTGTAGTAACACATTTTTCGTTGTATGTCGCTAAAGCATTGAAGTGCCCCATGGCATTTATAGAGTTCCCGTCATTAGGATCTAGCGCCATCAAAGATGGAATATTAAAATTTCCTTTAAATTCTTGGCCCTGAGAAGTGGTGGCATTACAGGTATTGGTGGCATCATTGCTGGAGGAGCAGGCTTGGAACGGAAGTCTCACCCGGTAGTTGCCATCTTCTAAGCGTTCGTACACCCTAACTCGGTTAACCCAAAAATCTGCTGGATCGTCGAACCCAAGTATATCCAAGGCGTTTTTGTGGGCATTATTACCCGATGTCCCGCAGGATGCTAGACCATCTGAACGCAAGGAGCCCTCGGATATATCGGTAAGTGAACCAACCCTCATTTGATTACTGTCATGTGCTTTGAAAATATTATGATCTCGCATCTCCCTGGCAGTTACTTCTTGTCGAAGAGGGATATATTCAAAACAACTCAATATAAACCTAGCGGCTGTGTGTATCCGCGCTTGATCTTCTGGATGAGCGGCACCGGGTTGTGCGTTTAAAGGGTACGCAGTAAATACGATCACGGAGCAAAATAATATTGAGACAAAAACAGACAAAGTTTTTCTAATTTTCACGATACTGTACATTTTAGATGAATAAAGCATGAGCGACAAGCTAGAATTGACTATCTGCTGGACCGCTATTAGTTAATGTGGGGGTCTTTATGATAGCAAATGCAATAATAAAAATCGCTTATTTAACCATAAATAGTTATGTTATTATATAGACAAGTCGAAAAACGATTTAAGGTAAAGTGAAAACAAATCTTTAACCTGAAAACAGTTTTGTATATAAATAATCGCTTAGTTTAAAAATCTAACAACCATAAAATCAAAAAAATGAACGACACACAACCCAGCAATAACAATTCAAGTCAAAACTACGATTTTATCGTCAATCAGCCAACTGAAGATAGTCATGGTCGATCACCTCAGGCAAAAAAGCGAATGATTTTGTATATAGTCCTGGCAGTGTTGGTGGTTTTTGGGCTGTCAGTACTTGTATTACTTAGTGCTAGTAATGATATTGAAAACTCATCTCCTTCGGGAGATACTAATAATCTCATCGATTCAACCGGTCCAGAAGTGGTAGTTAGCGCTTACTTTGATTACTTGCAAAATAATCAACCAGCGGAAGCACACAGCTTATTAAGTGAGCCAGGAAAATCAAAAATACCCTTAGAATATTTAAGTGGGTTTAAGCAATGGAGTGATGAAAACTTAATCAACCTTCAGGACTGTAATACCGAGGATAGCCCACAGGAAATAGCCGTAGATACTACCTTGGTTGTATATACCTGTCTGACAACCGACAATTCATATCGGGTTGAATTCTCAATGAGCTTATCGAATAATAGTGGTAAGTATGAAATTGATGCTGTGGGAATAAATGCACAGGAGAATAGCTAGTGTTTAAAAAACATATTTTTATAGTTATGATGACTGTGAGTACGGGCTTACTGTTTTTTATGTTCAGTACAGTCAGTGTTAATTCGCAGCCAGTAATACCTATGGGTTGTCCTGGTAGCACCTTGCAAGGTCCGCCGAGTGCTGACTTTAATATTGAAAACTGCCCTCCTGCCCCGGGGACCACCTCGGGTGGTGGTTCGGGAAATACCCCTAGACCTTCCGGCGGGGGTAGTCAGTGTGGCGGCGACGGTCGAGAGGTTGGCGTGGCGATAAATATCGGCTGTAAAGGTGAAGGTAACCCAATTGTTGATATGACATTTGCGGTTATCAGAATTTTATCAATTGGCGTTGGGGTTGCAGTGGTTGCATCTGTTGTTTTTGCCGGGATTCAGTACACTTCATCCTCTGGTGATCCACAGGCGGTCGCAAAAGCTAAAGAACGTATTATCAGTACGGTTGGAGCTTTGATACTCTACTTCTTTATATTTGCTATACTTAACTGGTTAGTGCCAAATGGAATACTTTAGAAATGCTGTCACTTTTATTAAATAACTTGAAAAATTTTGCCGCCCCCTGTAACCCGGGCGGAGACTTTTTTGGATTACCGACGTGGTATAAATATTTGGATGGTCAATTGGTTCAAAATACAATATTAACCAACTCACCAGATAAATGTCAGCCAATTGTTGCTTCAGTGGCGGATGTGTGGCTCATTCTTGCGGCGATCATTGACCTGCTACTGAGACTGGCGATTATATTCGCCATAGCCTTCATTGTGATTGGTGGCTTTAAATACACCACTAGCCAAGGACAACCCGAAGAAACCTCAAAAGCCAAAAACACTATCATTAATGCACTAATCGGATTAGTTATTGCGATAACTGGGGCTACAATCATCAACTTTATTGCGGGGAGGTTCTAAGTAATGTCTTTTTTGCATTTTTTTGCTCAAGCCTGTGATGTCAGTGGAGCAACCGGTGATGTTGCAGACACTTGCTTGCCAGAGGTAATCGCAGATCAAGACACTGTCTCCAATGTGTTGGCTGTTGTATTTGCTGTGCTTGGGGGCATTGCAGTCATTATGATTATTATCGGGGCCATTCAATTTGTAACGTCGCAAGGTGATTCGCAATCTGTTGCAAAAGCCAGACAAACAATTATTTACGCCTTTGTCGGTTTGGTGGTGGCTATTAGCGCAGAAGTAATCGTCTATTTCTTATTAAGGAGACTGTAATAATGAATATCAAAAAAGTTGTTCTCGGACTTATGGTTGCTGTTTTTTTCTGTACATTTTTCTGGACTTCAGGGGTCGGTGCAGTAAATGTTTTTGATACAGTCTGCGAGAGAGGCGTAACCGATCCACCAGTTTCGCAGTCGGCTGTTTGTAGGGATGCTCAATCCACTGGGAACCCTCTTGTTGGACCGGGTGGAATTATAACTGTCGGGGCACAAATACTTGCTGCAATAACAGGTATAATTGCAGTGTTCGTTATTATCATTGGCGGTTTTAAATACGTTACTAGCGCTGGTGATGGGAATAGCACTAAAGCTGCAAAAGACACTATTTTATATGCTGTTATTGGGCTAGCGGTTGCGACGGTTGCACAAATGCTTGTAACATTTGTACTGAGTAAATTATAATATGGGTATTATCATTTTATTTATGAAACGAAAACTACATTTATTCTTGCTTGTTCTGGTAACTAGCATAACTATGTTTGCGCTAGCGGCACCAGTAAACGCGCAGTTGTTCCAGGGAGCAAAAGATGAGGCATGTCGCGGGGCAAGCTTTAGTGATGCAGATTGCGACCCGGATCAGTTAACCGCTGCAGAGGACGGTGTGGGAAATGTGATCAGTACTGCAATTGATATACTATCAATTCTTGTAGGTGTTGCTGCGGTGATTATGATCATCATTGGCGGTTTTAAGTACATCACTAGCGCTGGAGACCCCGCTGGTGCCAAGGGTGCTAAAGACACTATTTTATATGCCATAATCGGTCTTGTGGTAGTGGCGATGGCTCAAGTGATCGTTCGGTTTGTCTTGACGAGAGTCAACTCCGGAGCATAATAAGCTTGA
>JBGSYV010000011.1:0-10182 GCA_041750695.1 Saccharimonadales bacterium (SeqCode)
AATATGCCATAAGAGATGGGGACAATGGTTCGGCGGTTTTTGTTGAAAAAGGTGGCAGGTCTGCAAGTGTCTCAACTCACAGTGCAGAAAAATTACAAAAAGCCCATGAAGGTGTTGGAATGGAAGAGAATTCAGGTCAGCTCGATATTCCTGGAACACGAAGACGTAAGTTGTCAGAAAGTGAAAATAGGAAAGTTGTAGCAAAGGTAGCTTGGGAAGCAAGCCGCCCGGCGGCCAAAAAACGAGCAGCTGATGCAAAAGCACATGACGGAGCACTAGAAGAATTACTTAAGTAGAGCAGTATTCAAAACCACTATAAAAGACCCTTAAACAGGGTCTTTTATTTATTGAACAATAACCGTAACTAGCTTCTATCATCTATATTCTATATTCTAAGTAGTATGGATGCGAAAGAGGATATCAAGTCAAAGCTGGCGCTTGAAGACGTTGCTGCTGAATACATAGAGCTCAAGCGGGCCGGGCGTAATTTTAAAGCGCTTAGCCCGTTTAGTAATGAAAAATCGCCAAGTTTTATGGTCAGCCCAGAAAAACAGATTTGGCATGATTTTAGCTCGGGCAAGGGTGGCGACATGTTCTCTCTTGTCATGGAGCTTGAAGGATTGGATTTTAAAGGCGCACTGGAGCAATTAGCCCGAAAGGCTGGAGTTGATTTATCTCAGTATCAGTCTGGGCAAAGTGCCGATTTTTCTAAGCAAAAAAATCGATTATACGAATGTATAGAGTCAGCCGCCCGATTTTATCAGGTGCAGTTTAGTAAGCACCGCGGGGCGCTAGAATATATTCTTAAAAAACGACAATATAGTAAAGAGATCGCATTATTGTTTCGGATTGGGTATTCACCAAATTCTGGCGGGGCGCTGGCCGAACACCTTTTAAAAAAGGGTTTTTCCGAAGATGAAATTAAGCGATCCGGGTTGGGATCAAATCGTTATGGTCGGATGAATGATATGTTCCGCGGCCGAATCATGGTGCCGCTCATGGATGCCCAGGGCCGGGTGGTCGGTTTTACGGCGCGACTTCTCAAGGATGATCCGAACGCACCAAAGTACATTAATACGCCCCAGACCGTGTTATATGACAAGGGCCGACATGTCTTTGGTTTGCACCTTGCGAAAGATTCGATTCGCAAACAAAAATTTGTAGTTGCGGTTGAGGGAAATCTTGATGTGATTGCCAGCCATCAGGCCAATGTTGCTAATGTAGTTGCCACCGCCGGAACGGCAATGACCGAAATGCATCTAAAGGAACTAGCCCGATTCACCGAAGATATTCGCTTGGCATTTGACCAAGACCAGGCAGGCCTTAATGCCACAGAGCGCTCTATTCCGCTGGCCAGTAAGGTGAATGTTAGTTTGCGGATTATCACCGTACCAGAAGGCAAAGACCCTGATGAATTAATTAAAAAAGATCCTCAGCTGTGGCAAGCTGCGCTTGAGGATTATCAATACGCCATTGATTGGCTGATGGATCAGTACGCGAAAAAACACGATACAAGCACGGGGGATGGTAAAAAAGCCTTCACTGATGCAATTTTGCCGGTAGTAGCAAAACTAGAAGATAATGTTGAAAAAGAGCATTATTTAGACCAAATTAGCCAAAAAATCGGTATCAGCAAAGATGCTTTGATTGCAAAGCTAGAGCAACAAAAACCAGAGTATAAACCAAGAAAGAAACCAATCAAAGCTCAGAAGGTAACCCGGGTTGAGGCAGAAGCCACCAAAGCTCAAAACCAGCTGTTGGCGCTTTGTTTAACCCAAAAAGACCTCCGCACGGTGCTCACGCCCCTTACCCCGGAGATGTTCGATAATACACCATCCGAAATTATGTTTTTATTAATAAAAAAACTTGCCGATAAATCCCCAGAGATTATTATTCAAAAAAGTGCTGCTGAGCAAAACAGTGCAGATTATGGTAAAATGTTACTATTATTGTATGAGGAACTCTATGCAGGCCTCGAGTATGTTGAACTTCAATCCGAAGTCGCTCGATTGCAGGTACGTGTTATAGAACAATTTGTAAAAGCCAAGAAAGCAGAGTTAGCCGCAGCTATGCGCCTAGCAAAAGAGGACGACGAACACTCACTGCTTGAAAAAGTAAAAGAACTCGACTTATTACTAAGAACCGCAAAGGAGACCATGCGTGAGCGCCAAAGCTAAAGAACCTAAAAAAGCTACTGAAGAAGATAAACAAATTCTGCTTGATAAAGCCAAGAAAGATGGAAAAATCGATCAACGGGCAATTTTCAAGCTTATTCCGGATACCCCAGAAAATCTTGATGAACTCGAGGAGTTATACAAGAAAATTGAGAAAGATAACATCGAGCTTGTTGAAATATCTGAACCAGATGCCGCCGAGTTTACCAGTGAATGGGTGGCGGATGACGACGAAGAAATCGAACTAGACGATAAAACGTATCTTGATGACATTGCTGATGATTCCGTGCGATTATACTTGCGCGAAATCGGTAAAATACCCTTGTTAAAGCCAGATGAAGAATTAAAACTAGCCTATGAAGTCGTAGATGGAGATAAGGGTGCTAAAGCCAAGATGGCCGAGGCAAACATGCGACTAGTTGTATCAATTGCCAAGCGATATGTTGGCCGCGGACTAGATTTGCTTGATCTGATTCAGGAGGGCAACACCGGGTTACTACGGGCAGTTGAAAAGTTTGACCCGGATAAAGGCTTTAAGTTCAGCACCTACGCCACCTGGTGGATTCGTCAGGCAATTACTCGGGCGATTGCTGATCAGGCTCGTACCATTCGTATCCCGGTCCACATGGTGGAAACCATCAACAAGTTACTGAGGACTCAACGACGCCTAACACAAGAGCTTAACCGTGAGCCAACGAACGAAGAAATCGCCAAAGAGATGGAAATCGAAGTTGAAAAAGTCGAACACATCATGAAGATCAAACAAGACATTAGCTCGCTTGATGCTAGCGTTCGCGACGACGAAGAAGACTCAGTACTTGGTGATTTCATCGAGGATGAAGACACTACAACGCCAGAAGAATCAGCCACTGGTCAGCTATTAAAAGAGCATGTTAAAATCATGCTCAGCGCCTTATCAGAACGCGAACAAAAGATTTTAAAACTACGATTTGGGCTAGAAGATGGCCGGAGCCATACGCTAGAAGAAGTCGGCCAGGAATTTAATGTTACGCGTGAACGTATTCGGCAAATCGAGGCAAAGGCGCTCGCAAAATTGCGCAAGCATAAGGATTCTAAGAAACTCCATGACTATATTAAGTAGAAGATAGAAATTAGATTATAGAAGATAGGTATAAGACGTGAGACGTTTGACATAAGATTTTAGAATAAAAAATTTAGAATCTTTGATTCTAGCAGATGAGTCCCAGGCTCTTTTATCCCCTGAGGATGTGAGTGTCAAAGTGACCATTAGAGCGAGTACGTGGAGCACTGCGGCAACGCCGAGCATGGTCACCTTTGACAATGAACGCATCAAGGGATAAAAGCTGCCTGGCGGGGTTTTTGTATACTTTTTGACCTGGAGCAAAAAGTAATAGGATTTATGGGATAATCAAAATGGATTAAAAAATAAGAGTAGATGATAGAATATAGAAAATAGTAGGAGAAGCATGAAAATTATTGGTGTGAGCGGCAAAGACCGGAGCGGCAAAGACTTGGTTGCCGAACTACTAATTGAGCATGGCTGGTTTGGTTTTTCTTTGGGTGATGCGCTGCGGCAACACGCAATGCAGCGGCACAAGGGTGAACCCGATCCGATATCGGTTAAAAACATGACAGAAACCTCCAATTGGCTACGTAGTAAATATGGTGCGGATGTACTTTTAAAAGAATCGATCGCTGCATTTGAACAGGCTGCGAAAAATGGCGAGCAATACAAAGGCTTAGTTGCCTACAGCGTGCGCGCACCGATAGAAGCCGATTTTATATTAGGGCAGGGTGGCGATTTAATATGGGTTGAGTCATCTGACCAGGTTCGGTATGAACGAAAAATCGCCAATTTACGCACGGGCGAGTCACATATAGATATTAAAGAAATGCTTGAACAAGAATCGTTGCAGACCAGTCCTCAAGCCGGAATACCAAAGCATGTTCAGATGGATCTTGGTTATGTTAAGTCGAAATCGAGTATAGTTATTGAGAATAACGGAAATGATTTATCTTCGTTTAAAGATGAAGTGATAAAAGCTTTGGGGCATGTGTTGTAGGCGCGGTATAATACTTATAACGTGAAGAAGTTGAGTACAAAATCGGATGTCGAGTATTTTTTAACTCAGTTAAGAGTGTATAAAAATCAGATCGATTCAGAAATTTCCGATTACTCAAAACAGGTTCAAAAGTCTACACTGCAGCACTACGGCAACCACTCCCGGGTAGCAACTGATGCATATCTGGAGATTTTAAACAGAGGCGGTAAACGTATCCGGGGCGCCCTTGCTATGACTGGATACTACATGTCTGGCGGAACCGATCATCAGATGATACTTAAGGCAGCTCGGTCGCTAGAAATGATACATGCCTACTTGCTCATAATGGATGATATCCAAGACAGAAGTGTATCGCGGCGTGGTGGAACCACCGCTCATGTAGCACTTGGGGAGTATCATAATCAAAAAAACCTCTCTGGTAATTCAGAACATTTTGGTGTTTCTATTGCACTCAACGCCATGGGAATTGGCAACCATGCTGCGCAGGTTACCATTGCCAATTTGGAGGTAGCAGAGGAGTTACGATTAAAAGCGCTGAGTATCTTAAATCAATCGGTGATTATCACGGCCCATGGGCAAACCAGCGATATTATGAACGAGGTAAATGGTGAGGTGACCATGCGCGATGTTGATAATGTACTGCAGTGGAAGACCGCTCACTACACTTTTTTAAACCCGTTAACGTTCGGTCAAGTGCTGGCTGGCGCTGATTGCCAGGCAACCGATGCTATTCGGGAATATGCACTGAGTGCCGGCCGCGCATTTCAAATAACAGATGACATTTTGGGAATTTTCGGTTCCGAGCGCGCCAGCGGCAAAAGTTCACTCGATGATATTCGGGAGGGGAAACGGACAATTCTTACTTTATATGCCTTAAAACATGCCGAGAAAGCAGATCGCCACTTTTTGATGCAGATGCTTGGAAATAGCGAACTTTCTCAATCTGAATTCGAACAGTGTAAAAGTATAATTGTTGAAAGTGGCGCACTGGCCTACACTCAATCAGAAGCCGAAAAGTCAGTCCAAAAAGCAGTGTATTCAATTGAACATTCATCCCAAAATTGGCCGCCAGAGCAAAATAGTTTCCTGCGCGGACTCGCTCAGTATTTATTAACCAGAACAGCATAATTAATTGTAATGCCGAGTGATAAATCGATATTTAAACAAGGGAGCACTACTTATTACTGGAGCTCAAAGTTTTTCCCCAAAAATGTGCGTCGTGACGTATTTAAGCTCTATAGTTTTGTTCGGGTAGCCGATGATTATGTGGATGCAATCCCATCGAACAAAAAAGTGTTTAAGAAGCTCGTCTCGTTGCATAAGCAGTCGATTAGTGATGAAACTTTTGATACCGAAGTTTTGCCAACTGATACCATAAACCAGCAGGTGGTAAAAAATATCGTCGCGGTTAGTCATAAGTATTCATTTGAACCAGAGTGGGTCGATTCATTTTTAGATTCTATGCAGGCCGATCTGGATCAAAGGCAATATGAAAAGCTTGAAGATTCCCTATGGTATGTTTACGGATCCGCCGAGGTTATCGGACTTATGATGAGTAAAATCATGGGATTACCACCCAGAGCATATGAGGCTGCAAAAATGCAGGGTCGGGCCATGCAGTGGATAAATTTTATCCGTGATATTGACGAGGATAACCAGCTGGGCCGAATGTACTTTCCGCTTCACGAGCTGGAAACGTTTGGGTTGAAAGATCTGAGTAAAAAAACTGCCCAAGCGAACCCGCAAGCATTTAAGGATTTTATGTTGTATCAAATTGCTCGTTACAACGAATGGCAAACAGAAGCAAATGATGGCTACCAGTTCATCCCAAAACGGCTGAGACTGCCACTTATGACCGCAAGAGATATGTATAGTTGGACGGCCCAGCAAATAGCAAAAGATCCGCTCATTATTTATGACAAAAAAATTAAACCCTCAAAAAAACGAGTTATTTTTAGGGCGATTAGCATCATAAATTAGGCATTTTAATAAGTGCTAATGCTTGCAAACTGTGATATTTTTGAAATACTGCTAGACAATGAGTCCTGATCAAAAACACGAAAGGCCACCTGCAGCTGAAGTTCGAATGACGCTAGTGACATTTAGTAGCGATCCACTTAGATTCGATGATTCAGTTATAGAGCTTTTGACGTATGAAGGTTTTTTAAGCGTCAGAGCTGATGGAGGGGCGATCAAAGAAGAGTTGCTCGCCAGGCTTAGTGAAGGACGAGGATCCCGGCCGAAAGAAATACCATCCGCACATGCCAGTACTGGCTTAAATAGGATTTCAAGTCTCGTTTCAAGATCTCAAGCGGCCATCGATGAAACAAGCGTTCAGCGATTCCCCGAACGTTCTCAGTTATTTTTTAGTCAAATTGAAAAGGACATGCTCGGAGCAGTACTGGCCAGTGGGTCGGCCGTACTTGGCATTAACAAGTTGCTTAGAGAGCGACTGTACTTCGATATATTTAATCAAACGGGGACAGCGGAATTATTTTTTGATGGGTTTTCAACTGCGCTTGATAAGGTGCGGTGGCGACTGAACCTATTGCGGGACGAATCAGACCCCGCTGAAGAACCGCAAACAGGGATTTCCAGCACTAAAGATTCTGACATTCCCGCCAAACCAGCTGATAAAAAGAAAGGCAGGACAAATAATGGAAATGGGGATACCATAAGCCCTGGCTCAGATAGAGAACTCCTAGTATCTTTAATTAAACAGGGTGACCTTAGCTCTGAGGAGATTATGGCAGAAACTGGGGCTACTTATGGACAGCTGTTAGCTGCGCGGGCTGATAGACGCACAAAATCATCACGAAACAAAACTCGGTAAGACCAACCAACCTTGATAAAATTAGTATACTATGCTATAATTTACAAATTATGGCAAGCATTAGCGCTCCTGCTGAACTACCAATTAACATCCAGCCCGAATTGTCTGCGCCCTCCGAGCAACCCGGTTCGTTTTTTGAGACGCATAAAGAACAGCTTGAGGAGTACTTTACTTTGGTCAAGAATGCCCCTAAGTGGAGTGATGACCTAGGTACTTTTGTTGAAAATACCCAGAAAACACTTGCTGGAGATCACTCCGCGGCCGGATGGAAGCCAGAGGTTCCGCCTGAGGGCGAAGACCGAGTAAAAGACATTTACCGTGAGCTTGGACTTATTGATGAAATTACCCCCGCTCCCGGTAACTATGATTACATCTTAGTTTTCGGGGCGGTACAGGTTGGTTCTAACAGCCGGTTAGCATTATTCAAAGAGATGTGGGGCCGTGGTGTAACAGCGGATCAAATTGTATTATTCGGGGGCCCGCGCAAGCCTTTTTCGGTTGAAGCCGAGGATATTGCCGAAGATCTGGAAATTGCTAAAAGCAGAGATGAACAAAGCCCTTGGATGAAATCGGTGCTGCATGATCAAAATCCAGATGCAAGGATTGAATCGGAGCGTGAGGGAATGAGACTGGCTATGGAACGTCAACTCGGGCCACTTGTACTTAAGCGGATAGGCTTGCGGCTAGAAAATGAGCGATTATTGGGGAATCATGAGTTTTCGTTTCATGATAAGCCGCTTACGCTTTTTGATGCTACTACTGTAAGGCGGCCACAGGGTGATGCACGTCCTACAACTGCATCATGTGTAGCAGAGTTTTTAGAAGAGTTTGAGCCAGATGAAGATGCTCAAGTTTTATGCTATGTGGCTCAACCTCATGCGGAACGGATGAGAAAAACGATAACTAGAATATTAAATGGACATAAACGACGCGATATAGACGTGGTGATCGGGGCTTCAGCTGGACAAAAAAATCTTGGGCATACACATTATTGGCGCGAAATCGTTGCAAATGCGTATGAGGATCAGCAGGCTATTCAATAATTGCAGATTTAGTCGCAAGTTTTGGGAGCACGCTGTAATCGGGTAGTAGCTTTTGGCCACGCTCGAGCAAATTGAAGAGTTGTTTGAAGCTTTCGGAAATTGCGGGGCTTTCTATAGTAAGACCGAGGGCTTCTTTGCCATAAGAAATTATATAAAGTGTGTCATCTGTCACGCCCCATTCAACAGGAGCTGTATAATCATCTGCCTTTAACCAAGTTCGTTCAAGAAGTGAATATGGGTCAGCTTCTTTGTAGTTTTTTGTGGCATTTACTCCGTCTGGGGTTAGCGCCTGGCGCTGGACGTTATTTTTTACGGCGCGCATTCGGAGGCCGTGCATTGCTTTTAGGCCGTAAAAATCAATGCCTGATAATGAATGGATAAATTGAACTTTTGATTTGGAGTTCGCGATAATATCGAAAATTTCACCGATCTCTTGTTTGCCCTGAAAATAGCGTACAGCCGGTTGCTCGTGGGTTTTAATATACTCGCCAGTTAGTTCTTGTGTGGCGAGTTCGAGTTCTTTTTGGGATTGTTCTTGGCGTTTGCGCTCTTCGTGGGCAAGTTCAAGCAGATGGGATGGGTTCGTAGCACGGTAGTGCAGTTTTTTCTTAAAATCAAACCTAATTGCCAGTTTTTTATCAACTAATTTATCGAGAATTTTATACATATTTGTTCGGCTCTCGTTGACAGTTTTTGCAAGTTCGCTTGGTTGCCACCGTTGTTTTGTTAGAAGCATTTGGTAGGTTTTTGCCTCTGTTTCATTGAGGCCGGCTGCTTGTAAATTTGTCATAAGGGTATAGTAGCACAAATGTTTATAAATGTGAATACCAAAATCACAAAATTTAAACTACAGATGAACCTAGACTTGATATAGTGAAACCAGTATTGACAATATTGCAATAAAATGTATACTATGTAACACAAAAGTAAAAATTACTAGTTTTTACACAGAGTAAACGAGATAAGGAGAGATCATATATGACAGGACACGAACAAGAGCCAGCATTTGAGGCTGCGCCGGGTGATAGGAAATTTGACCCATCAGATCAAGAACTATTTGCATTAAAAGCCAGAGTCGTCGGTTTGTACGAACAAGTCCATGCAGAATATGATACTAACTTTCAGGAGTTTGCTGCTCAATTTAGCCCAGATGCAATGGAGGCACTCACATTTATTCAGGATGCTATGTCAGATGAATCCTCCAAGGAAGAACCAGATGAGACTGCCCAGTCAGATTTTCCAGAGTATCCGATTTTTACTTTTCAAGCTCCAATTATTACTCCAGATGGTCGGGCAGAAATGGTTCTTTCAAAAGTTCATAACGGTGAAGAATCGGATATATATTTTGCAACGGTAAGTTTTGCAGGAAATGCCGATGGAGACAACAGTACATATGCAATGGATCTCCAATTTATGCATTTCCCGGATGATCCAGAAAGATTGGAAGGATTTTCTTTTGATACCAAAACAGCCGATACACATCATGTCGATCCTGAAACTGGGTTTTTAAAGTCTTCTATACGTAAAACGTTGAGTCGTGATGATTTTGATTCAGAAGAAGAATACCTTAAGGCGGTGGTAGATGAGGGTTTGAAGGCAAAAGAGCACGCTTCTTCGTATGGTGCTCTAGATTTCACCCGAGATCATTTCCAAACACTAAATGCGTGTGTTCGACTCATTGAGCCAAAAGATTTGGTTGAGGTGCACATTTAAACCACAATGAAATACGACGGTCATTAGTTAAAATTAATACAAGGAGTTAAAAAAATATGGGTGAATTTCAAACAACACCAGAACAAGAGTTACGGAAAAATGCTGAAATCATGGTTCTTAATATCGGATCAATTATTTCAGGTGAACAACAAACAGATGTGGCAGATGCAATGCAATATCTTGAAAAGTCTCCTGAGACCGGTGCTCGTGCAGATACACCATTCCCCCAACTAGAGGCTTTGACTGAAGAGCAGGCCGATAATATAAGGACCGAAGCTGCAAAAGTTGGTATTGGTGCTCGTGAGATTATAGGGCTTGCTGAAGCTGGATTACCAGAAGGCACGATTGTTGGATGCGAGGGTGGTTTGCCAAAT
>JBGSYV010000012.1:0-6702 GCA_041750695.1 Saccharimonadales bacterium (SeqCode)
GAAATCAGGAACATGCTTGTTCAGGACCAGAATGCTCCTTCCTGGATGGCTCTGATCCCATCCAACGATGAATGTCGTTGAAGACAGGGTTGCTACATAGCACGGGTCGGATTTGGGCTCATGGAGGAGGCGACAGAAGAAGCAATCAGTTCGGTACGCGCCGCCATCCTGTGCAACAGCTCTATACCCTCGTCGCTGCTTCTCGCGTACCTTGCCATCGACATACTCCTTTGCCCTCTTGATCGACTCAAAGTAGTGCCGTTGCACCTGCATCGTTTCGCCGATACGACCATATCTTACTTCGACGCAGACGGCCTCCAACAGGGCACCAGGATCCGTGACTATTACAAGCTCGTAGTTCCGGAATGCCCCAGCTAGCTCATCGACGCGCTGCATTCGAACTACATGCTCTTCCACTAGCTGATAGTCTCCCTAGTCGTTTGAGGATCATCGACCATGCCATTGAGTGCGGCGGCGAGCCGGTCGTAGAGACCCCCATTTGTACGCTTTCGCAGCAGGAGCCGAGGACGCTCGACTAGGCCGTGTTGAGCAGCCTCCAGCGGGAGCTCAACTAGCATCTCGCTGCCCGGTTCACCAAGGTCAGCTACGGTGGAAACGAATGTCATGAATCTATTATATCGCACCAGGTCCAGCCGGCCATCGAACTCTTCAGCACTCGCCGATCGCCTGAGTTCATCAAGGAACGTAGCAAGATCGTTCTGGGTTGCACGGTATGGAGCCAATGCCTCTCGCTCCTGCAACGTTACAATCCGGTCACTCGGCAGCAGGAAGCGGATCCGCAGGGCGCGGTTCTCGCGCATCAACCTCATTAGATTGGGTAGATCCTGCCGGACATTGATCATCCCAATTCCGGCAATTAGCAATGATTGCTGCGCTGAAGCATGGAGCAACTGATAGTCAGCGTTTCTGATTCCCGCGTTGGCAGTCGACCGGACTAGATCAATGCTGTCATCGACGCGATCAGTATCTAAACGGTCCAGCCAGTCTCGGATTTCTGCTCGTCGCTCGGCGGGACTGTTCGTATAGATGAGTCGAAACAGATCCCTAACATCGGACGGTGGGGTAACAGACTCGTGATTGACCAATAGCGTTCGCTCCGTACCAAGGGCTGCCCAGAACCAGCCCAACTCAATCCACACGTTCTCACGAGCTCGTTCCGACTCTTTGGAACTACCGACAGCTCTACCGAGGTCGTCGGGTGTCGCAAGGACGACGGCAGCATCACAGCCTCGCAGGACTCGCTCAAGCTCACTTGGCAGGGGCCGACCTAAAACGCGCGACCGCTCAAGAAGACGGGTCGACGCCACCCAAGACATCGACGCCGAGCCCTGGGAGGGCTACGACGTGCGGGGTTCGAATACGTTTCGACTGGTACCCCGGGTAGGACTCGAACCTACGACCTCGACGTTAGAACCGTCTTGCTCTAATCCACTGAGCTACCGGGGCGTACTTTATTCAAACAGTGTGTATTATACCGTTACTTCTATAAAAGTTGCAAAAACTATTTAACTATAGGATACTACCTACAAACTAAGCATTACTACTATTATGGATAAAGATACTTCAACCCCAAACAGTAATGAACCCTCCCCTAGCCCGGAAGTGCAGCCGCAGCCTGAGCCAACCACACCTACCACTACCATGCCTAAGCCGCAAGATGACGACCAGCTGTTAGCCTCGGTTTCACAAAACATGACCGAAGATGAGCCGCCAGAAGAACCCCCAGCCACAAAACCGCCTAGAAATAAGAAAAAACTACTGATAATCCTGCTTGTTGTACTTTTGCTGAGCGGGATGGCGGCCGGCGGGTACTATTGGTTCACCAACCAGAAATCTCAAGAACCACAAGAATCTGCTCAAGTACCGGCGGCCGCAGAAATTACCAACGCCTATTTACCAAATACCGTTTCTTACGCGTTTCGTGATGACCAAGCAAGCGGCTACAGCCTATTTTGGAGACCGGCGGATGGTGGTGAGCGAACAGAAGTAACTACACTCAACCGCGATACAAATATAATGCAAAGTGCAACCAGACATAACTTCGTAGCGTTCGCAACAGAAACAAGCATTTATCGTAGCAACGATTCGGGAGCTTCTTTTGAAGAGATTGTTAACTTGGCGCCGGGTGAGCAGATTACCAGCCTGAACTTCTCATCAAATGGGGATGCATTGGTTTATGGATCGCTCACCGACGCCACTAATACCGTAATAGTTCTTCAGGCTGGTAGTGACGAGCCCGAAGACTTGTTCGAAGCAGAAGAAATGGGTGTATTTATTCATGGTTATGATACTCAGCAGCAAAAAATCATATACTCTGTTGGTTGTTATAACTGCGACGGGCCAAGCCTTGCAACGTATTCTCGAGACCTGTCAAAAAATGAGAGCACAGAAATTTTAACAGATATCGATCCAAGATCTGTCCAACATTTATCCGTAAGTGATGATTTATCCCACGTAGTACTTGCTCAAGCTACCATCGATGAATCTATTAATACCGGTGATCTACCAGGATACTATTTAGCAGCACCCTACACCGTTAAACTAATCACGCTAGAAAATAACCAAGAGCAAGTCATAGCAACCGTGGGCGAAAAACAAGAAAAAAACCCCAATGGTACCCAACGATATCGCCAATTCCTAGTTGGCTTTTTGGTGAATAGTAACGAAGCGTATTACGCCCACGAAAAACAGCTGTTTAGTTATGAAACGGGTGCGGACTCAGCTTCCTTACTTTTTGAATCAACGGGCAATATCTTCTACCTACCCTATGTTAGCGAAGAAACGCTAATCGTTGGTTTTGGAGAAAGCCCTGGCGACTATACATTGGTTAATTTTGATGTAACCACTGAAGAGTCGCTTGATATATTCCTTGGCGACAACAACACGGTATTATTCGGCGTAACAACTAAATAAAGTTTTCAAAATGTGGTGCGGGTGGAGGGAATCGAACCCTCATCTCCAGCTTGGAAGGCTGGCATACTAGCCTTTGTACTACACCCGCATATCACTCATTGTACGCAGTGAACGATACTGATTATACCAGATAATTCGCTAGATGCGATCGCCAAGCGACTGCTGTAAATCAGGCGCATCAAGTTGCATAGTTTCGCCTGGAGTTATCTGATTGCTCAGCAACCGTTGGGCGACGATGTTTTCAACTGCACGTTGCACCATTCTCCGTAGCGGCCGGGCACCCAAGCGCGGATCATACCCCTTGTCTACCAAGAACTCTTTTGCAGCCGGGGTTAGACTAACGGACACTTTTTGATTGGCGAGCGTCTTGTTTAAGTTCTTAACCAAAATATCTACCACCTGCATTAGCTCAGCCTTTTCGAGTGGTCTAAATAACACGATTTCATCAAACCTGTTTAAAAACTCTGGCCGGAAAATATTTGCGTTAATTAGCTCGTTTACAAACGCCTCTTCAAACTGCTCTAGTGACTCCCCACGTTCGATATGAGCCCGGATTTGTTCGGCACCAGCATTGCTGGTAGCAATAATTATTGCATCCTTAAAGCTAACTGGTTTATTGGAGCTATCACGAAGCATACCTTCATCAAGCATTTGAAGTAACAAGTTGAGCACATTGGGATGAGCCTTTTCTATCTCATCAAGCAACACAACGCTGAACGGTTGTTTGGCAATCTGAGCGCACAAACTATACGGATCATTCGCGCCAACAGCCAAAAGTCGATTCGTATCAGACGCCTGAGAGTACTCATTTAAGTCAACTCGCACCATTCGATCCTCGCCCCCAAAATAGGCGGCGCCTAGAGATTTTGACAGCTCTGTTTTACCAACCCCAGTTGGACCCAAGAAAAGAAAAGTACCAATGGGCTTGTTTTGATTACGCACACCGGCCCGGGCCCGCCGCAACGCATCGCTCACAAGCTTTACTGCCCGTGTTTGATTAATCATCCGCTCGTGAATTTGATCTTCTAAATTAAGTAAGGCAGTTTTATCTTGAGCTGTGTTAGCAGTTTGCACTTTTACATCAAAGGTTTTTTCAACTGCCTGCTGAACAGATTGCTCGGTTATAAAGTGTTTTTGCTCTGGAAACCCCGCCGCTGATTCAAGCAATTTGATAGCTTTTCCAGGGAAGGCCTGTTCGCGGATGAATCGTTCTGCCAAACGATACCCTTCATGTAGCGCCTGGCTCATATACACTACGCCGTGTTGACCTTCCAGCAAAAGCACCCTGTCTTCCATGACTTGCATAACATCCGGCTGCTCCAGTGGTTTAACGGCCACTCGGTTCAGCATTTGGGTAAACCCCGGGTTAGATTGACTCAGCCGAAGCCATTCTTGGTCGTTTAATGAGAGTATTATTCGCATTGCACCACCCTCAACAACTGGCATTAATATACTCGATAAATCAACTGACCCAGTGCCGTCTTTTAAGAAAAGTTGTGCTTCATCCAAAAAGAGAATGACGTTCTTAGCAGCAATCGCTTCATTAAAAATATGAATTAGTAACTCTTCAAGTTGCCCACGACCTTTGGCGTTGGCAATAAGGTTTGAGGCGTCTAAGGTTATCACCTGGCGATCCTGAAGCTCTTTGGGGGTGGTGCTCCGATCTTCAATAAGCTGCTGAGCAAAAGCATTCACGATGGTTGTTTTGCCAACACCGGTTTCACCCACCAACACCGCGTTTCGCCGCCCGTTTTGGCCCATTAAATGCACTAACTGATCGATCGATTCTTTGTGGCCACCAACAACCCGTTGCATGAGATTACCGCTCTCAATACTACGGGTGATATTATTGCCGACTTTGTTCAGTAACGGCGCCCAGCCAAAACTTAAATCCCTGCCAATACCGCCAAAATTCCGGCGCTTTTGGTAATACGCTATGGTCTTGTTAATGTGGGAATACCACAATAAACCTTTTTGAACTTCTTCTCGGTCTGTTTTTAGCTGAGCAAGATATGATTCATGCCCAGGAATCGCCAACAGTAGCGCCACTACAACTGCTGCCGAATCAACTTTTGACTGACCCGCATCGCCAGAAACTCTTAAGGCCGACTGCCAAATGGTATTAATGGTTATCGGATCATCACTAGAAGCAGATTGCAAAAACTCTTTGCCAATGCCATAGCGCGCACCGTAAAAGAATCCGCCGGGCTGTTTAGCCACAATCTCGGCAAGTTTTTTTGGTGTAGTGCGACCTTTCAGTCGCCCAAGCACCTGGCGATCAAGTACTGAATCTACTGACGTAACTTTGCTGAGCGGCTGGCTAGGCGGTAGATCTTTTAGCTCACCATAATACCAAAACAAAAATACGGCGGAGCTACCGGCAAGAAACAACAGCAGGTGCGCTAATGCCATCTGCTCAATGAATACTCCCGCTCCCCAACCAACCAAACTCGCAATAGTTACAAGCCATAAAACTACCCGTACTGTTTTGTGATCAAAAAACAGCGAAACTCGCGCTTTTTTGGATCGGCTGCTGCTTAAATTACAAAGTTCATCATTCATAGCCCTGCTCCCGTCATAATCAGAAAGAGCGAAACTGGCAAACTAAGCGGCATAACAGCCCACACGGCCAAGAAGAGAAAGCCGGTAATCAGAACAAACAACAAACAAACGAGCCCGGCAATCAACACTACACTCCGAACAAGAAAGCCAATTACCCTAGAGATTGATCGGTCAACAAATCCCCGAAACATATCAGAGATCGAGCCACCAGATTGGCCGGTAAAGGTTTGCTTAAACGGTGCAAACAACGTCTGAATTAGCGTAAAGATCGAGAAATACTCGATATATCGACGCATTCTATCTGTAATTGCCCGTTGCCAAGCCCACTGCCAGCCGGCACTGTACCACCAGCGCAATTGTAGCCATATAATCATAACCATTATTGTAGCAGATTCTATCTGTTATAACAGCACTAGCTTGATAGAATTTGTTCTAAGAAGTCACCGAGTATGTACGCAAGCACTGCCGCGATCGCACCCAAGATAAGTGTCTCTAAAATTGAGCGAACAATTGGTGTTTGTGAAACCTTACTTTTTAAAGCGCCAATACCGACAAATGCGAAGGCTGTTAATACACCGGTTGTCATGAATAATGTGCTCATAGCAAAATCGTGGGCAATTAGTGCGTCCAACAGATACATGAACAGCGGCACGAACCCGATAATAATAAATGAGAAATAAGTGGTGACACCGTTAATAACTGGTGAAGGTTCATCCTTAACAGATTCACCGCGTTTTTGCATCAACTCTTGCTCTGATTTGGTTGATAAGTACGAACCTACCCCCATTGAAAACCCATCAGCAATTAAGTTGGAGAACCCGAGCACCAAAATAACCGTTAAGCTAAAGCGGGCCCCAGTTGCACCAGCCACCACCGCAAAGGTAGTCACTGCCCCATCAATGCCGCCATATACAAATTCCCGTAAATAATCCTCTAAGTGTTTTTTTGCCTTACTAAATACCACGCTTTATTCTCCTTTTATCTTATTCTAGCATTTTTTGAGCGTAGCTGATTGATTACTGCATTAATATCAAGCCGTTAAGCACGATACAGACTAGCAAAGGAACGGTAACGTTGTCCGAACCACGAGGTGATATATTTTCCATAAGCATAGCGGCAACAGGAAGTAGCGCGACAATCAACAAGTTAAGTCCGCTTAAAGGCACCTCCGCCATTGATACGCCAATTGTAGTAACAATAAATGAA
>JBGSYV010000013.1:0-5164 GCA_041750695.1 Saccharimonadales bacterium (SeqCode)
GCCGACTATCTCTCGTGGTTCTGCTTTAATTGAAATTTGATTACTCACGTTTCCTCCGTCTGAATATTCAGTAAATTTTTATTGTTACCTTATTATAGCAAAAAATTGTTATTTATGGTGAAGTCACTGATAAAGAATCGATTATTACAGCTTTTACATCCTCCGTGCATCGTTCATAAATCGGCGGCAGTGACGTATCATTCGCAGCCCGATCAACAAACTGGGCGGCGAGCCTAGCCGAATTAGCGAATTCTTCAAGCAGCTGACCACGGCTTGAATCTGTATTAGCAGTGACAACCCAGTGAAACTCGACAGCATGCTCCAGGTAATGGGCTGCATTGTCTTGATCCCCCAAATACGATGCGATAAATCCGGCGGTCATAAGAGTAACCACCGTTTTTGAAAGCGTTCTGATGCCATACCTTTCAACGGTCAAATCCTCAACGGTAAGAAGTTCACTCATTATAAAATCTGTTTTAAATAATGCCCGGTGTATGATTCTTTAATTTTTGCAACTTGTTCAGGAGTGCCCTCTGCCACAATCTGTCCACCATTTGAACCACCACCTGGACCCATATCAATAATATGATCTGCCGATTTTATTACATCCAGGTTATGCTCAATAATAATCATGCTATTGCCGGTATCAACCAGTGTTTGCAAAACCTGAAGCAGCTTCTTCACGTCATCGATATGTAGTCCGGTTGTTGGCTCGTCGAGTATATACAGCGTACGGCCCGTCGCCCGGCGTGAAAGTTCAGTCGCTAACTTTATTCGCTGCGCCTCGCCACCGCTCAATGTTGTAGCCGGCTGGCCAAGCGTAATATAGCCTAGACCAACATCAACCAGTGTTTGCAGTTTGCGGGCAATTGAAGGGATGTTTCCAAAAAAATCTAAAGCTGATTCACAGGTCATATCCAAAACATCACTAATTGTTTTGCCTTTGTAGTGAATTTCTAACGCTTCTTTGTTATAGCGTTTGCCTTTGCACACCTCGCACGATACATACACATCGGGCAAAAAGTGCATTTCAATTTTTATAATGCCATCACCCGAGCAGTTCTCGCACCGGCCGCCTTTTACGTTAAAGCTAAATCGGCCTGGTGAATAGCCGCGAACTTTTGCCTCTGGCACACTCGCAAACAGTTCACGAATTGGCGTGAATAATCCAGTGTAGGTTGCTGGGTTAGAACGAGGCGTTCGGCCAATCGGCGACTGATCAATAATAATCGCTTTATCAAGCTGCTTAATGCCCTCAATATCATCATGCCTGCCCGGTACGGTATGCGCCCGATGCAGCCGAGCTGATAATTCCTTAGCTAGAATATCGTTGATTAATGTAGACTTGCCAGACCCTGAAACACCGCTCACCACCACCAAACCGCCCAAGGGGATATCAACACTGATGTTCTGGAGGTTATGTTCACGGGCATTAATAATTGAAAGTTTCTTCTCGTTCAGCTTACGCCGTTTTTTAGGAACACTAATCTTTTTATCGCCTCGTAAGTACGCACCAGTAATGCTTTTGCTGCTTTTTGCCACCTGGGCCGGGGTGCCTGCTGCCACCACTTCTCCGCCGTGTTTGCCAGCACCGGGGCCGATGTCTAGCAAGTGATCGGCCGTTCGAATAGTGTCTTCGTCATGCTCTACTACAATCACAGTGTTCCCCAGGTCGCGCAGAGTTTTTAAAGTATTAATCAATCGTTCGTTGTCGCGCTGATGCAAGCCAATGGATGGCTCATCCAGCACATACAAAACCCCCATAAGCCCTGAGCCAATTTGGGTAGCCAAACGAATTCGCTGAGCCTCGCCACCACTCAGTGTTGCAGCGCTTCTAGCCAGTGTTAAATAGGTTAGCCCGACGTCTTTTAAGAAGGTTAACCGGGCATCGATTTCCTTGCGTATTTGGGTCGCGATATGAGCATCTTTGGTGTTTAGTTCTAGCTTAGAAAAAAAGCTGCTGGCGTCTTCTATGGATAGCTCGCAGATGTCCATTATAGATTGATCGGCCACGGTTACTGCAAGTACTTCTGGTTTGAGCCGCCGACCATCGCAGACATGACAGGGCCGTTGCTGCATAAACCGCTCGATATCGCGCCGCATAAAATCACTGTCGGTTTCTTTGTGTCGACGCTCTAGGTTTGGAATCACGCCTTCATAAGTCGTCTCGAACGAACGACCACTCCCAAGTGATACGTTGTATACTTCTGTGTCGGTGCCGTATAAGACTTTATCTATATCTTTTTGATTTAGTTCACCGGTTGGAACATGCAAGCTAAAGCCATGTCTATCAGCCACTGCTTGCAGTTTTTTCATATACCAAGCGTCGGTATTTACTCTGTTATACGGCCGAATTGCGCCCTCGGCAATTGTTAGGTTGCCGTTTGGTATAACCAGCTCTGGATCAACCTCCATACGGCTACCCAAACCAGTACATACCGGGCAGGCTCCATGCGGTGAGTTAAAACTGAATGTTCGTGGCTCTAACTCCGGTATCTGAACATCAGGGTGTTTCACACAAGCATACATCATGCTAAAAAACTTATCAGTTTGGGTACCCGCATCGTGAATTGTCACTTTGCCATCTGCTATCTCAATCGCTTGCTCAATGGACTGTACCAAGCGAGTCGCGCTATCCGGGTTATTCACCACCCGGTCAATTACAATTTCTATAGTGTGCTTCTTGGCTTTATCAAGTTTTGGGAACTCGTCTAGTGCGTATATCACGCCGTCTACCCGGGCGCGCGCAAAGCCGCTGCGCATGTATTGCTCGGGGATATGCTCAAAGGCACCTTTTTTATCAATCACAATTGGTGAAAGTATAATTAAACGTTTATCTTTGAACTCTTCAGTGATCGAATCAGTGATGGCCGCAACCGTCTGGCGCTCAACCGTATTACCGCATTCCGGACAGTGCGGCACACCAATACGGGCAAATAACAATCGCAAGTAATCATAAATTTCTGTCACCGTAGCCACCGTAGAGCGCGGATTCCGACTGGTAGATTTTTGATCAATGCTAATCGCCGGCGATAAACCATCAATCTGATCTACGTCTGGCTTTTCCATCAACCCCAAGAATTGCCGAGCATACGAGCTTAGGCTTTCTACATAACGCCGCTGGCCCTCAGCATAAATAGTATCGAATGCCAGGCTCGATTTGCCTGATCCAGATAACCCAGTAATAACCACCAACTTGTTCCGTGGGATCGTTACATCCACGTTTTTGAGGTTATGTTCCCTGGCTCCTTTTACTACTATTTCATCATGCATAAAGTTAGTAGATTATACACAAAAAACCTAAATTATGCTAGAGCGATACTTTGCTCATTTTCTTTTTTTGCTCCTGACTGATGCATGTCGGAATGTAAGACTCCCGAGTGAAACTACCAAGGGCTGTTTTCTTAGTAATTCGTTATAGCCATCCATAACAGACTTTACTTGATCATCGTCAGCCTGACCCCTGAAAATCGCAAATGTAAGATGTGGTGTAATATCCCACGGATAAATAAATTGCTTTAGTCGCTGTTCTGTTGCATCAATAATATGATCCGACTCCTTCTCAATCAAATCAATCGTTTCCTGACACTCTTGGGTATCAGGAAAAAGGGCAATTTTTTGACGTACGTCAGCATCTCTACCGCCCGGTAGCCTCCTACCCACACCCTCAACTCGATTGAAAACCATTTTGGCGCTTTGAATCGGCAACGAAGTATCCAGGGGAGCCTTACCTTTTTCCGGGTTTTGTTCTCTTTTTCATTGCATTTCGTGCTTGCTGTTCGACAGCACCAAAGTCTTTACTCTCCCAGACTTTCCGCGCTATCTCTGCCTGCTTTTTTGAAGGGTCCATTTCTACGACACTTACACCCAATTTAGATAAATCGAAAAGTTGATAAAAACTTCTCGGGTCATAGTTTCTTACAGTATACACATCGCTTCCTGGATCCTGGTAATGCCTAAACGGTATTTCAAATATGTCATCAGCGATTTCAGCAAAATGATGAATGGCATCCCGAAACTCCCTGCTTGGTATTACTTCATGGACTGCCCCATAGGCAGGAAAGCCTTCGAACGGCTGATCTAAACTACCTCTTGGTCTGGCGGACATATGTGAAACAGTATACCAGCAAAAACTGTATAGGCTCGAATTATGGTACTATACCAATCGTGAATAAAATCGCAATACAAGGTCAAGCTGGCTCGTATCATCATCAGGCAGCGGTGACATTATTAGGCGAATCAATAAAAATCGTTCCTTGCACGACTTTTAGACGGACCTTTCAGGCCTTAGAACAAGACAAGGCAGAATTTGGGATAATTGCAATTGAAAACTCATTGTTTGGATCGATTAATAACGTATACGACTTGCTACTAGAGTATCAATTTCCAATAGTAGCTGAAACGTATTTGCGAATAGAGCACTGCTTAATCGGACTTCCGGAAACAGAACTACAATCAATAAATGAAGTTCATACTCAAGCAGAAGCCATGGCGCAATGTGAAGATTTTTTAGATACGCATCTGCCGAATGCCCAAAGAATTGATCAATCCGATACTGCATTGAGCGTAGAATATATTAAAAAACAAAACGACCCACACAAGGCAGCAATCGGGTCCGAGCATGCCGCCACGCTCCACGGCCTCAAAATAATTAAGCGCGGCATAGAAGACCACGCAGAAAACTACACTAGGTTTGTTTTAATACAGAAACAGACAACCCAACAACAGGGGCCCACAAAAACTTCATTGGTCCTCAAAACCCAAGCCGACAAAAAGGCCGGAACACTACATCAAGCGCTTGGAGTGTTTGCCGAGCGAAACCTCAACTTAACCATGCTCCAGTCACGACCAATAGCCGGAAAAGCATGGCATTACCTTTTCTATGTTGATTTAGAAATTGCCAACGATGACCCAAAGTTTACGTCCGCACAACAAGAACTAGCCCAGCTCGGATATGACACAATCGTATTAGGTAGCTATACTAATAGTTATGTCGCTCCTAAAACGAATCGCAATTGACGCCGCTGGATACACCCTTATCATTTTGGCAATACTTTTTGGCTGGCTACCATTCGTGGGTGGTATTCCGCTATTTCTGACCGGTCTTGGTTTGCTGGCAATTCACAATAATTGGGCTAAGCGATTCTTAGTCTACACAAAAAAG
>JBGSYV010000014.1:0-3323 GCA_041750695.1 Saccharimonadales bacterium (SeqCode)
TGATGGACGGAACGCCTACGAGGCGGCGGTGGGAAGGTTCAAAGATGCGATTGTTCCAGAAACGAACACCACCCATGACTTCAAGGATGAAATTGCCAGCGATAAATACAATGACATTAAAGATAAACCGGTTGTTACATACTGTACGGGTGGCGTACGCTGTGAGGTGCTCAGTGCGCTTATGAAGAAAAACGGATTTAAGGAAGTGTATCAACTGGATGGTGGCATTGTTAAATACGGCGAGAAATATGCGGACGACGGTTACTGGGAGGGTAATCTGTATATCTTTGACGGTCGGATGAACCAGCAGTTTTCTGACCAAGCAAAAGACATCGGTGTTTGCGTGCACTGCCAGGGCAAAACATCAAACTACGAGAACTGTAATAACATAGCGTGTAATCGATTAGTATTGGTTTGCAGCGAGTGCAAGGAACAGAATTTAAGTTGTTCCACTGGCTGTACGACAATAGTTGCCAGCGTTTAGTTACAAATAAAAACACCCACATCGTGTAGACGTGGGTGTTTTTGTGGTTGCTTAACGCGTTAAATATTATTTTCGACGTCGGGCAACAAGTGCGTGTGTTGCGGCTGATAGAGCGCTAACTCCACCGAACACAGCGATCAATCCGGCAGCACCAGTAGCTGGTAGTACAGTAGGTTGTTCCTGCACTGGCTTTTGGGGCTTATCATTACAAGCTTGCTCAATTGCAGAAGCGAGTAATGTTCCGAGCTGGGCGAAGTTACCAGTAAAGTAATCTTGTCCAGCTTGGGCGTTGTTTAGTCCGCCGGTAATTCGTTTGATATTGTCAATGTATGCTTGGTCTTCAGTAGCAGCACCGATTGCAAAGGCAACGATTCGGGTTGAGCCGTTTGCTTTTACAGCGTCTGCAGCAAGCACACCAGCGACAGCAGGTTCTATGCGGTCAGTTGGTTGAGTTGTGCTATCAGCAACTGGTAGCGTTGGATCGCCATCAGTAATCATGAACACAACATCTGCATTTTTTGGCTGACTGCCGTTTGCATTAGCTTCAGCTAGTGCAGCTTCCCAGTTTGTCCATCCAGCTCGTCGAAGTTCTTCTGGTGAGTTCTGGCTTTCATATGGGATGCTTGAAACGGTTTGCTTAATGGCGTTTACACCATTAGCGTTTTTTACATCAGTGAATCCGATGCCAGGAAAATCCTGAGCAGTGATTGCTGGTGAGTTTGGAAGTGGGTTAGCACCAACATAGCCGGTAGCTTTCGTTCCAAAGCTCCAAACAGCAACACGTGAATCCGTGCCCTGCAAGCCGTCCACAACGTTGTTTACAGCGCTAGTGATTAGGCCAGGGTTAGCTTCGTTGTCGTTTCGGATTGAGTTTGATCGGTCAATCACAAAACCAACGTCTAGGTTACAAAGTTCTGATCCTGATGGTACAGGATTGTTGTTTGTACCGTTTGGTATCTGTTGTGCAAGCACAACACCAAGACTCATACTTACAGTAACCATTGTAGTTACGGCAAGAGCAGAGCCCTTAAATAATACTTTTTTCATTTGATTAGTTATAGTCATATATATCCTCCTCTTTGGACTATTCAATACTAGCATAAACTTTATAATCTGTCAATAATGTAGAAGAATAGTACGTGCTGTTATTCATAATTACCCCCCGTTTGCAATTTTTAGGTATACTATAATTACAGAGATGCTAGAGTTTGATTCAATCCGAAAGACTATTCCTAAAAGCCCCGGTGTTTATTTGTTTAAAAATAATAAGGGCAAGGTTATTTACATCGGTAAAGCGGCCTTTTTACCCAGCAGGCTTGCGCAGTACTTTCAAAAAGGCCGGCCGAAAGACACCAAAACAACATTACTCGTTCAAGATATTGTCAGCGTCGACTGGATAACCGTTGATAGTGAGCTAGATGCCTTGTTTTTGGAGGCCGAACTAGTCCGCCGCTATCAGCCAAAGTATAATATCCTGCTCAGAGACGATAAAAGTACCGCCTACGTTAGAATTAACCTAAAAAGTAATCACCCAACAGTGATGATTACGCGTCGACCACTCGATGATAAAGCCGACTATTTTGGTCCATATTATAACGCAAGCAGTGTGCGGAAGGCACTTCAGCTTCTTCGGCGGGCATTTCCGTACTCGGTGCACTATAAGCAAATTCCCAAGCGGGCCTGTCTGCAATCTCATCTGGGGCTGTGCCCAGGCTTGGAGGAAGAAAAAACTAGCTTGGCGGACTATCGGCAGAATCTTAAGAAACTCATCCAGTATCTCAAGGGGAATCGTAAAACCTTGCAAGTACAGATAGAAAAGGACATGAAGCTAGCCGCAAAACAGCAGCAGTTCGAGCGAGCGGCCCAACTTCGCAATCAGTTACATACCCTAAAAAGCTTAAATAAACAGATAGTGTTTGGTGATAGGGAGTTTTTAGACATCAGTAAAGATGCAGGTTTGCACGGTCTTTCCATCTTGCTTGGGATAGAAAAAGCACCCTACCGGATTGAAGGATATGACATTAGTCACATGCAGGGAACGGATAATACCGCTAGTATGGTGGTATTTACCAATGGAATGCCCGATAAAACAGAGTACCGGAAGTTCAAGATGCGCCTGCCGGGGAATAATGATTTTGCTCATATGAGCGAAGTTATTACACGCCGGTTGCAGAAAAAACACATTAAAAATTGGGGGTTGCCTGATTTATTCTTGATTGATGGTGGGAAAGGTCAGTTGCAAGCCGCACTGGAGACCCGAAATGCAGCCGGGGTAAAGGTACCGATGATTGGTCTAGCTAAGCGTGAGGAAGAAATTATCATATCTAAACACGATTCAACCATTATCTTTCATCCGCCGGAAGAGGGGTATATAACAGAGACCACTGATTTTATACGCATAACGCTTCCAAAAGAGGAGCACATAATTAAACTCTTACAGCGAATCCGTGACGAGTCGCACCGCTTTGCGGTAAGCTACCACTCTGTATTAAAAGTGAAGCGCCAAACGGCAAGTGTGCTTGATGAAATTCCCGGAATTGGTCCAAAAACACGTCAGAAACTAGTTAAAGCCTTCGGTAGCGTATCTGCGGTAAAATCGGCTTCGTTATCTGATATTGCTGCCCAAATTGGTTCACAAAAGGCAAAAAGCATTCAACAATACCTTCAAAAGGATTAAATAGAAAGAGCTGCATATGTTTAATAGTACGTTTTTTAAAAACAATCGGCGGATGATAATTAAAAACAGCAAGCAACAAGTGATTATTCTTGTGGGGAATGGTCTATTGCAGCGGAATAATGATTCGCCGTATCAGTTTCGACAAGACAGCAATTTTTGGTA
>JBGSYV010000015.1:0-5764 GCA_041750695.1 Saccharimonadales bacterium (SeqCode)
AGCGATTATTGATAAGTTGCAATCGAGCAAGGCTAAGATTGTTGCTTTGGTGTTACCAAAACGGGCAACAGCATTGCAAAGTATCGTGAACATGAAGCTTTTAAAACGGGCCGCCGAGCAAGCAGAAAAACAAGCGGTGTTGATTACGGCTGAATCAAGCTTGCTACCACTTGCTGGGGCTACCGGCATGTATGTGGCTAAAAACTTGCAGTCAAAACCAGAGATCCCACTAGCACCGGATTCGCCGTTTAATAGCGACGAAGAAGTAGTAGCAAACGTTGATGAAGAAGAAATCGATCCTAATAAATCAGTCGGGGAGCTCTCAGGTGCAGCAACCGCCGGTTCGGCAAAAAAAGATAAGCCTAAAGCGGCAAATGCTAAAAAACCAGGCGGGAAAAAACCGAAAATTCCTAATTTTGAGAAGTTTCGCACAAAGCTTTTTATCGGCGCTGGTGTATTTCTTGTTCTATTAATCGGTTGGTACGTGGCGGCATTTGTAATGCCAAGGGCTACGATTGCCATTGATTCAGATACCGAAAATGTCGTTAGCTCGTTCCAGTTTACGGCTAACCCCGAACTCAGCCAGCCCATCGATGGCGAAAACACCATCCCGGCAACACTCGCAGAGGTAGATAAAAATGATACCCAAACTGTAACAGCAACAGGCGAGCGCGACGAAAGTGCCCGAGCAACCGGCACGGTGACGTTTTCAATCTCTTGCGGTGATGTTGATAATTTCCCGGTCACTATTCCTTCTGGAACCGGGGTCAGTGCCCAAGGAAAAACCTACATTACGCAATCTACGGCGGTGCTATCAAGCCCTGGCGGCGGCGGCGGTTGTAGTTTTACAGGCTCTAGCCCAGTTCGAGCCCAAAATACCGGCGATCAATTCAACATTGGGCCAGCGAACTATAGTATTAACGGGTATTCCGATGTTACTGGTAGTGGTACAGCCATGACTGGTGGTAGTTCAAAGGTAGTAACGGTTGTGAGTGAAAACGATGTAGAAACCGCAAAGCGCCGGATAGCGGTAGATGATGAAAGTGTTGGCACGGAGCTTGTGAGCAAGCTTCAAGAGCAGCAGCAATTTGCCATTAAAGAAACGCTTAATACCGTTGATGAAAAAACAGACATAAGCCCCCGCGTAGGCCAAGAGGCGGACGAGGTGACGGTAAATTACAGTGCAAAATTCACGATGTTGGGAGTGTCACAAGAGAATCTGGAAGCTTTAATCAGGGAAAATATTGCAGACCAGGTTGATTTGGATCGTCAGGGTGTGCAAGATTATGGGCTTGATAATGCGGCATTTACGGTGGCCCAAACAAATCCCGGCGGGTCAGTGGTAATTAGTATTGATACAGATGTTGTAGTTGGTCCGGATATTGACGTTGACCAGTTAAAGACTGAGCTGTCACGTCAAAAACGTGGAGAAGCCGAAAGTACCATTCGGGCATTGCCCGGTGTTCGGAATGTGCGGGTAGAATTAAGCCCATTCTGGGTGATGCGTGTGCCGTCTAATCCAAACAAGACAACAATCAATTTTGAAGCAGTTGAATAGATGTCGGAGTCTCAAAATCTTTTAGCACTCGATGTGGGGGAAAAGCGAATTGGCGTGGCACTTGCAAACACCACCGCTCAATTAGCCCATCCGCTACTAGCACTCGAAAACACTCAAGATGTATACAAAAAAATTAGTGAACTCATTTCTGAGCACAAGATTAATAAGTTAATCATCGGGTTGCCAAGAAATCTACAGGGCAAGGACACCTCACAAACAGTTTTTACCCAGGAGTTTATGGCTCGACTTGAAGAGTTTGTTACAATACCTATGCACTGGCAGGACGAAGCATTAACGTCCGTTCTTGCCAGGGAAGAGTTAGACGCTAAAAAAATAGACTATCAAAAAGGAGATGTTGATAAATTAGCAGCTGCTTATATTTTGCAGGACTTTCTTGATCAGCAGCCCAACTGACTGCAGTAACGACTATATGAAAAACCACCCGTTTTTTAAGACCAGTATTATTATTTTTGCCATCGGCTTTTTACTAATCGCCGGTAGTATATTCTTGATTCGTAAAACCTACCATGATGCCCTATCACCGGTGGATAGTTCTCAGCAGATAAAACTAGTGACGATTCCAAGCGGTTCATCGGTTAAGCAGATCGCTCAAATTTTGAGTGAGGAACAAATAATTCGTGAACCATGGGCCTTTGAATGGTACGTACGAAATGCTCATCTTCGGGATGATTTAAAGGCAGGGACCTATGCTCTTCGTTCCAGTCAAAGTGTTGAAGAAATAGCTACCATTCTTGCTCAGGGCGAGGTAGCTACTGATCTTGTGACTATTTTACCGGGGCAGCGGCTTGATCAAATCGAAGCCTCGTTTATTAACAGTGGATTTTCACCAGAAGCGGTTGCAGATGCCTTGAATCCAGAGCTTTATGCAAATCACCCAGCGTTGGTTGATAAACCAGCGTCAGCAAGTCTTGAGGGATATTTACATCCAGAATCGTTTCAAAAATCTGCTGAAACTGCACCGGAAGATATAATTAAAAAATCATTAGATGAAACTCAAAAAATTCTGACTCCAGCTGTGCGCCGGTCAATTGCCCGGCAGGGACTTAGTATCCACGAAGGGATTATTCTGGCTTCCATCATTGAGCGGGAAGTAAGCAATCCGCTTGATAAGCCAAAAGTTGCCCAAGTCTTTCTGAAGCGACTGGCCGATGACATGAAGCTTGAATCAGACCCAACGGCAGTGTATGGTGCGGTGGTAGAAAATGAAATAACAACAATCCCAGAGGCCCTCAGGATTGAAACACGCTATAACACCTATTTTGTTCCGGCTTTACCACCAGGACCAATCAGTAATATTACCGCTAGTTCAATTCAAGCAGTCGGCGAACCGGCCAACACAAACTATGTCTTTTTTGTGGCAGGTGATGACGGCACGACCCATTTTTCAGAGACATTTGAGCAGCACCAAGAGAATATCGACCGCTATTGCACAAAACTGTGCAATTAACCGTATCGCCAACTTACTTAACAGGGGTGACAAATTTGATTATTTGTTGAATTGGCACATGGATTGTGGTATACTTCTTTTGGTTTTTGCTCTCTGTGCTATCAGGGGTGAAACCAGGTCCGAGGATATACACTCCCCGCTACACAAAGTCATTTAATATATTGGAGGTTGGTATTCGTACCACGCCAGTTTTAAATAAATCATTTTCTGATACCGCTCAACAGATACAGGGTGGTATTCAGAAGCAATCATGGTACAAGCGTTTGATCGCAAAACGCAACAGAAAGCGAGTAGTACGGTATTCGTTGCTTATTAGTAATGCCGCGTTGTTGATTGTTGTAGTTGCTTTTGTTGCCCAAAAACCGACAAACACTCCAGTGAGTCAGGGTATTTTCACTACAAAAGAATCGTCAGAGGCGGTGGTAAGCCCACTTGATGAGCTGTCATCGGCCGATATTGCAGTAAACATTGCCCGGCTCGCTCATCTTGAAGAAGCAACCTCAGTTGTTAACAAGGCCGATACAGTTAATGCGCAGCTAAGCATTAGTTCTGCTGACGATATTATGACTTCTAAGCCTCAGGTAATCGCCACTGGTCTGAAATCGCGATTTGATATCACTAACTATACCGTTAAAGAGGGCGATACGATTGAAAGTATTGCTGCTCGGTTTGAGGTTACCTCCGATACCATTCGATGGTCAAATAATCTGTCCGGTGATTCGGTAGCCGCTGGCACCAAGCTCATCATATCTCCCGTTAGCGGGATCGTTTATAAAGTAGCATCTGGAGACACGGTTGATAGTATTGTTACCAAGTTCAGTGGAAACAAAGACACTTTCACAGTTTTTAACGATATTCAGGTGGGTGGTTTACCGGTAGGCGAGTACGTGGTAATCCCTGGGGGATCACCGCAGGTGGTAGTGGCAGCACCGACCGTTTCAGGTGTCACTCGATCGTCCGGTTTTTCGTGGGGTGGAAACCAACCTGTGTATGGTAGCAATGGGTATGATTTTGGGTATTGTACTTGGTACGTAGCGAATCGCCGGGCCCAAATTGGTCGCCCAATTCCAAGCAACCTTGGCAACGCAAGTACATGGAAAGTCCTAGCCCAACGCGCTGGATTTTCTGTAGGGAATGCGCCAGCAGCCGGTGCAGTTATCTGGACACCACCTCGCGATTATTATGGACATGTTGGCTTTGTTGAAAGCGTTCGACCAGATGGATCAGTCGTTATTTCTGAAATGAACACTGCAGGATGGAACGTTGTAAGTTCAAAAACTCTTTCGCCAGCCGAAGCCGCTCGTTATAGCTATATCTATTAACTTTGCAAGCCTCAACTGGTTTAACCCTGGATTAATAGTAGTAAATTGTATATTCTAAGAGCATGTTTGTAGATAAAGTTCAAGTAACACTCCACGCTGGTGATGGCGGTGATGGCCGGGTTAGTTTCCGTCATGAGAAATTTGTTGAAAAAGGTGGCCCAGACGGTGGAGATGGTGGCAAGGGTGGTGATGTGATTGCCATAGCCTCAAACAATCAAGATACCTTAGCGCGATACCGATTCGGCAAAGAATTAAAGGCTGAATCTGGGCAACCCGGGGATAAGCGTAAAAGACACGGCAAAAATGGTGAAGATTTGGTGTTGTATGTCCCAGTTGGAACAGTTATTTTTGATGCCGAACAAAACTTGATTGCTGATCTGGCCATAATTAATCAAAAAGCAATTATTGCTAAAGGCGGAGATGGCGGATATGGAAACGCCCATTTTATTTCTTCTACTCGGCAAACACCAAAAATAGCTGAAAAGGGTGAAAAAGGTGACGCACTGGAGGCAATTTTTGAGCTTAAGATGATTGCCGACGTTGGTCTTGTGGGGCTGCCAAATGCCGGAAAATCAACCCTACTATCTACCATAAGTAACGCTCATCCTGAAATTGCTGATTATCCGTTTACTACCCTGACACCAAATCTTGGCATGGTTGAGGTAGATGCATCAACCAGTCTGCTGGTGGCAGACATCCCTGGGCTAATTGAAGGTGCCAGCAAAGGCAAGGGTTTGGGCGATGATTTTTTGCGTCATGTTGAGCGAACTGCAGTATTGATTCATCTAATTGACGCTTATCAAGAAGACGTAGCACATGCTTATCAGACGATTCAAACAGAGCTTGAGGAGTATGAGATTAACCTTAGTAAAAAGCCGCAAATCATTGTACTTACTAAAATTGAAGGCTTAGATGACGAGATAATTGACGACAAGCGTACTCAGCTTCAAAAAGCGGCGGGTACATCTAAATCTATCTGTGCAATTTCAGCAAAGAGCAAGCAGGGTGTTAGTGAGTTGCTTTTTACGACGGCGAAAATCGTTCAAGATAATAGGCAGTCGCAGCGGCAGCAAGAAAAGGCAAAACAAGATGCCACAGAAGTCATCACCTACACCCCACCCGATAATGAATGGTACGTCACCAAGAAAAAGGACATTTTTATTGTTACTGGCACCAAGATCGAACGTTTTGCAAGACGGACCGATTTTGAGAACTCCCACGGCAAGCAGCGCCTCATGGATATCATGAAGAAAATGGGAATATTGCGCGAACTCCAAAAGCAAAAAATTGAGCCAGGCCAAAAAATATACTTTGGCAGCAAAGAGTCTGGTGCAATAGAGTACTAGTTTTATAAATCGGGCGAAGTACAGTACACTAGGGCCATATGGCCGAAAGTTTTTTCTTTTATGATTTAGA
>JBGSYV010000016.1:0-2405 GCA_041750695.1 Saccharimonadales bacterium (SeqCode)
TGGAAGTTACCGACCCGACGTTAAAAAGCCATATTTCATCAGAACTAGTCGGCGTTATGAAACGGATGTTCGACTCTTGGGGCCCGCGGCTAGAATATATCTTGCGTTATACACTCTTGGCCCTTCTGGACTACCCAAATAGCACCATGCTGGATATAACCCGTATGCTCACCGAGAAAAAGTTCCGCGATGATGTTGTGAGCCACTGCGAAGACGTTGTGGTGAGGAATTTCTGGACCACCGAGTTTGCCAGCTGGAATGACAAATTCGCCACCGAAGCCGTTGCGCCGGTCCTAAACAAGGTAGGTGCATTTACGGCTAACCCAATGATTAGAAACATCATTGGCCAGCCAAAAGGTGGTTTTAATATTCGTGAAATTATGGACAGCGGTAAGATACTTATCGTAAACCTAAGCCGCGGTCTGGTGGGCGAAGATAACGCCGCTATTTTAGGCGCCATGATGGTTACAAAAATTCAGTTGGCCGCCATGAGCCGAGCCGATATCGCTCATGTCGAAGACCGTCGCCCATTCTACCTATATGTGGATGAGTTCCAAAACTTCGCAACCGATTCGTTTGCCGTTATTTTAAGTGAAGCTCGAAAATATGGACTTTGCCTAACAGTCGCCAACCAGTACATATCTCAAATGGAAGAACCGGTCAGAAACGCTGTTTTTGGTAACGTAGGTTCTATCATTAGTGGTCGAGTCAGCCCAGACGACTCTCCGTTTCTAGAGAAGTACTTTAGCCCTCAGTTTGAAGCGCAGGATATTGTATTGCTGCCGTCGCGTAGTTTTATTGCTTCACTGATGATTAACGGCGAAAAATCACCAGCCTTTTCGTTGAAGTCACTTGCCGTACCTCAGGTTCAGCAAGACAACGCACCAGCAATTATTGAGCTATCCAGACAGCGCTATAGTCTAGAAAAATCTCAAGTCGAAGACATTATTAAAGCAGCTCATCACAATACTATGACAGACCAATCTCCTAAACCATCCGGCCAGAATCAGGGCCAAGGTAAAGGGCAAGGTTATGGGCAAAAACCAAATAATAATGATAACCGCCCCAAGAATGACTCAAGAAATAATGACAGAAAGCCGGCCTCTCTACCAAAAGCAGCTGTTGAGGCAGCTGTAAAAACCGTAGTTAGTGAGCCAAAGCCAAAAAGATCACCCCTGCACGGGTTGCATATACCACTGCCAGGCATAATGCGTCCTTCCAGAAATGCAGTTGATCCGTCAGATAGACTTGAAGAATCTACAGATGGCACAGCTAAGAAACGTAAAAGACGTCGCGGTAAGCGCGGAGGAAAGGGCAGTAGTGGGCAAACAACAGCCAACAATCCGTCGCCACAGCAATCACAACCCAAAATAGCGCAACCCGTGAAAGATACCGGCCACTTAAAAGACAACGACACTATTAGATTAAGATGAATTTATACAATATAGCGACTTTTCTTTTATCTCTAGAATAAGATCTGACCAAAAGTAATCCTCGGTAACAATTCTGATATGTGCTGGTACTGGATTTGTCCTATTAGCTACTAATTGTGTAATTTTTGTTTGATCTAGGCTGCCGTCATGTAACAGAACGAATAATACAGGGCACTCTAGCTTTTTATATCTTTTTATTTTTATGTTTATAACCCCTGCGACCGAGAAAATATCTTTAGCGTAGAAAAGATCAACACATATGCCAGCATCTGGTTTTAAGTAAATAAAGAAGTCACTAGTCACATTCCCTGGGCGCACAATTTTATGTTCATGAACAGATATCTCCTCTAAATAAGTGCATAGTTTTTTATGAAAAGCCTCTTCATACGCTTGTGAGCGTTTAAAAGTATCGCTCGCAATTTTTTGCCTATACTCACCTGAGGTAAAATTTGCTATCTCTTCTGGGAATAACCTCGTTCGTATATTGACAAGTCCTCCGTAACTACGCTGCAGTGAGCGTGACGAAGGTAAGAATTCAAACGTGTCAATTTCATGGGCAGTAGGGAACCTCTGATTCATTGAGTAGAACTTTAAAAATCCAGTCTTAATTTGGGTTTCAGTCCAGGCAACACCACCTCCTGTCTTAGCACTTCGCAAATCTGGGTCCATGAAATTTATGATAACATACTAATTAAGAACGTTTTACGAACAATACAATTACATAGACCGTGCTAGTAATGGCATTACATGCGTTTGAGGTGAGGCAAACCAGGATTAAGGGTAGCAAGACAACAAAAAAATAACATCTTTGGCAAAGGTGGTTGTGATAGGGGTTATTTATAAAGCCTACACTTCAGTATAGATAGAATGTCGTCCAATATATCTTTTACGACTTTACATACTGCATTACTAGTGATTCAGTACCCATACTTTCAGAAGGGTATACTGTCTTAATGTTGTGTAAAGTTACTT
>JBGSYV010000017.1:0-4302 GCA_041750695.1 Saccharimonadales bacterium (SeqCode)
TAAATTATGACGCCTTGGAATTTGCCACTGACATTAAATGCCCTGTTTTGCTACTTGTTGGCTCTGAAGACGAGGGTACAACACCTGAAATGCACCAGCTACTTCACGACAAGCTTGGCGGACCAAAAGAACTGCACATCATTGAAGGTATGGAGCACACCCCTCGTAATCAGCAGGAAATAGATGAAATGAAAAAGGTTATCAAAGATTGGTTGAAACAATGAGGGTTAGAAACTATAAGACTGCCGACTATGAGCAACTCAAGGCTCTATACCTAGATAGTTCAACCTTTGGTGGACAATTTGATGAAGCAAGAGACGCTCCTGAGCGCTTAAAGAAAAAGATTGAAGCCAACCCCGATGCAATTTTAGTTGCTGAAATTGACGGTAAGTTAGTCGGGACCGTTTCCCTGATTGATGATGGTCGCGTGGCTTGGCTGTTCCGCTTCGCTGCTAAAAAAGACCACCCCGAGGCACTCAAAGCACTACATGAGAAAGCAATTGAGATATTAAAAAGCCGTGGACATACACAGGTGCTGGTATATACACCCGTAGGTAACACTGACCTGGATAGCCGCTATGAACAACTTGGTTTTACAAAAGGTGGCGACTTCACCTGTTATTGGAAAAAAGTGTAACTCCCACTACTTACTCAACAAATACTCCCTATATGGGACATCTAATATCCTCCTCCATCTCACTATTTCTTCAACAATCAAGGCTCTGGATGTTTGATTTTTATCAGCATCTATGATTAAATATATTTTATGAAACAACCATTTTCAAGTGTGCATGAGCGCGTCGGGGGTGCTAGGGTAACGTATGAATTGTTTGAAGAAGACTATGAGCGAATTAGGAATTTACGCATACGCACCCAATTGCAAGTTCAATGGGATGAAAAAATAGCACCATTTTTATCTGAAATAATTGATGAACCATCGGCTGCAGTTGCAAGTGCTCTAGGCATTGACCACGCGGCTATCCCAGGCGAAATATCGTTAAAGCTTCAGGGCGGTGAACATTCGGATATCGACGTTACAATAGGTCTTTTTGATCATACTATGCCCTTGGCGGGGTTCATTCAAGCGCCTAGAACAGATCCGACAATCTCGAATGTCGTTGACTATTATGAATCAGGCGGAGTTATATTAGATGAAGTATTGCTTGCGATTTCTGGGGCAGAAGAGCACCTCTACGCAGTCGGGACTATTCAGCCAAGTCCGGTAGAGATTGGGGGGTATGTCTTGGATGTAGTTACAGCACTTGATGACTACGATATTTAGTATTTTTCATTGAACTCACATGAACCCCTTCAATACCTTTTATTTTAAATCATCCGTGATTTGGTGGTCGTTTACTGCTACGATTAGGCAATGAGTAAAAAAAGCGAATACGGAATCTTTTTCATACACGGGGCTGGGCTGAACGGTCGTATATGGCAAGGAGTCACGGAACAACTAAACTTACCTTTTGTTTGCGCCGATTATTCATCTCTTTACAGGTCTGATCAGCAAAATGCTACACTAAACGACTATATAAACTTGGCACATGACCAGGCTAGCTTGTTAAACACAGACAAAATTATTATTGTCGCTCACTCCATTGGGGGTGTTATTGGCGTGGAGCTCATAAAGCGGCTGGGTGATAGGGTGGCAGCTTTTATTGGCGTAAGTGCAGCAATTCCAGAGCACGGCAAAAACTTCATTTCAACACTGCCGTTTCCGCAAAGAATTATCATGCCTATTTTGCTGAAAGTGGCCGGAACTAAACCTCCGGAGGCAGCGATACGCCAGAGCTTATGCGTTGATTTAAATAAAGAACAAGCTGAAAAAATAACAAAAAACTACAAACAAGAATCAATTAGATTATTTCTTGATAAAACTTCAAGCAGTGATATCCCGCATACACCCGCGTTTTACATTAAAACTCTCCAGGATAAAGAGTTCAGCCCTAAAGTTCAAGACAAAGCCATCAAAACGCTTGCTAGCGCAGAAGTATTTACAATTGATAGCGGGCACATGCCAATGGTGTCTCACCCTGAGCTTGTTTCTCAACATATCAAAGATTCAATAAGTCGCATTTAAGACACTGAGCGTTTGTGGCATATAAATCTCAGCAGCGCTTGGTGCTGCTATAATCAGGTAATGCAGAAAGCACTAATAACAGGAGGGTCCAGTGGCATTGGCTTGGAACTCGCGAAAATTATGGCAGCTAAAGGTCATGATCTTGTGCTGGTTGCCCGTAATTTGGACCAGCTGGAAACAGCAAAAAAGGACATAACTTCAAAGCATAAAGTTAATATAGTTATCGAGAAGGCAGATCTATCCTTGCCAGGATCCGCCCAAAAACTATACCAAAAACTCAAAGATCAAGACATTGAAATTTTGGTTAATAACGCCGGGGTTGGTTTAAAGGGAGATTTTTTTAGCGAGGATTTGGATCCAAACCGGCAGATGGCTTACTTGAATATGAATAGCCTCATGGAGCTTACCCATTACTTTGGAAATGATTTTATCAAGAAAGGTCGTTGCAAGATTTTGAATGTTGGGTCGATTGCAGCGTATTTCCCGGGGCCAAAACAACCGGTTTATTATGCTACCAAGGCATTTGTAAGAAGTTTTACGCGGGCTCTTGCTTATAATCTAAAAGATACGGGTGTGACGGTTACGGCACTTCACCCGGGAGTTACAAAAACAAACTTTTTTAACAGCGCTAAGGCGGGCTCAGTTACTGGTGGGGCCTCTGCAAAAAGTGTTGCTGAGCTGGGGTATAAAGCGATGATGTCAGGGAAGGTAGAAGTAACACATGGAATCAGAAACAAATTCTTAACTAACGTACTTGTTCGAATCATCCCATATCGATTGCAAACTATGATCGTGGATAAAGTCTCCGAAGCATAGTTCTGGCGTTTATGATTTTGGCTTGGGCTGTTTGTCGATTAATACTTTTTGAGCCCAGGGGCTTACCGGTTTGTCTGTGCGGTGTATGCAACCGACCCAGCAACACGGTCGGCGCTTACCTTCGGCGAGTTCTTTGCAAGCTCTTTTGACGTGATTGTTTCTGGTTTTTTCTTGTTTTACACTGACGGTCCAGCAGATCCACTCGTTGCGGGCTTTAACGGAGATACTTTCCCATGCCTCAAGCGCCCGGGCGTTAGACATAAGCGCTTTCTTTAGGTCTTCAGGGAGTTCATGGACCAATCCGCCAGAAGGTTGCATCTTTACCATAACCTAATTTTACCTCAATGTCCTGAAAAACATCGCATTTTACTAGAACTGATATAATCCCTATATGACTGAACTAAAAACAAAAGTAAATGATTCTGATGTATCAGCATTCATTGATTCTGTTAGCGACGAGAAAAAGCGTAAAGATAGCTATGAACTGCTTAAGATTTTTACAGAAGTAACTGGAGAAAAACCAAAAATGTGGGGCTCTAGTATTATTGGCTTTGGCCAGTACCACTATAAATCTGAGCGGAGTACACAAGAGGGCGATTGGATGCTGACCGGGTTTTCACCAAGAAAACTAAACCTTACCATATACATTATGAACGGGTTTGATGAATACCAGGATCTTTTAAAGCAAATCGGAAAGTACAAAACAAGCCGCGGCTGTTTGTATATAAAAAAACTCGACGACATCGATCAGGAAATTTTAAAAACACTGATCAAAAAATCCTACACAACCACGAAGAAAACCTACAGCTAAGTACGCCCATTTTTACTCTCACGCAACAACCGCTGCGGGTTTAAAATGCTAATTGCCGATGGATAAGATGTTCGGTGGCTCATTGCGCTGGGGATAACGTATTACTGAAGGAAGTCCGTCCAAAGATTCCATAAGCGCTTCTTCTTGAAACTGGACCCATTTTTCGTCTGGGTCTAAACGCAGCGGGGTGTCGGTAAGCGTTAGGTAGGCGTGCATTGCTTCGTGCATGACAAGCCGTGACATACGATCGCTTATGTTTTCTGAGTTTGCCCCCCTGCCACCGGTTAGCACCATGACGTTTTCTGAAATTGGTTTCCACCATAAAAACTGAATCTGAAATTTTGGTGGTGTTACGCCCATTTGTCTGCACAATGAGCGTGTATATTTATCAAAATTTATGACTCTTAGTGAACCTAGGCAGGATTGTATATTATTTGGTATATGGATTTGGTACTCTTGCCCTGCGAATTCTTGGTCTACTAAAATTCTTTGCCGTAGGCAATCGAGCGTATCGTTTATTACGGGCTCATCATAACCCGGGTCAACCGTAAGTCCGTAATGAAAAACCTCATCAAAAGCTTCTTCATCTATT
>JBGSYV010000018.1:0-5023 GCA_041750695.1 Saccharimonadales bacterium (SeqCode)
CAACCAGATAAATCAGCTCGCCGAGACGCTAACGACCCGGCGGTGAATGTTATTCGCAGTAAAATCAGTGCGCTCTACCAAGACGAGCCGGATGCGATTGAAGAGGTCCTCGATGCCGCAGAGGCCGGCAGTCACCGTTCAAAACACCAGAACTTCATGTATCAGCTCAGTATTTCTGGCAAGCCACTAGCCCAAATTCAAACCGAGTGGCACAACTACTACTCCGCATTACCAGATAACGAAAAACATCAGGTCTGGCAAGAGTTTTATGCTGCCCACAACCCCAAGCAACCCGCTCCCGCAAAAACTCAAAGCCAACCCACAGTAACACCGCCAGCCACCGATATCAAAGAACCAACTAAAAAACCAAGTAAATTACCTAAAAAAATGCCCGACTCACGAACCGTAGCCGATGTTAAGGGTCAACTACTAAACAAAGTTTCTGCCGGCGGAAAAATCTCAAAAAAGCAACACCTAAAATCGCTCATTTTTGGACTCTCTATGGGGTCATTCGTTATCCTAATCTTTTTATTTAGCTTCTTTAATGAACGATTCATTACGCCATTTATCACGCCCAGCCGAAGCGTTAGCTCAACACCAATCATCATCGATCCGAACACTACAGAAGCAAGTGCCGAGCCAAAAATCATCATCCCCAAGATCAATGTAGAAGTTCCGGTAGTCTATGACACACCGTCCATCCAGGAAGATGACATCCAAGCTTCACTAGAAGATGGTGTAGTGCACTATCCGATCACCCCACGACCGGGCGAAAAGGGCAATAGTGTAATTGTTGGTCACTCTAGCAATAACATATTCAACCAAGGTGCTTACAAGTTTGCATTTGTGCTCCTACGCCAGCTTGATGAAGGCGACACCTTCTACGTCAACTACGAAGGCACTCGTTATGCCTACCGCATTTACGAGAAGAAGGTGGTAGGCCCAAGAGACGTCTCAGTGCTCGGTCCAAACGATAAAACCGCAACCATGACACTTATCACCTGCGACCCACCAGGCACCGCTATTAATCGGCTCATTATCGTGGCTGAACAAATTACACCCGATCCAAATACAAACCAGCAGAGCCAAGCCCCGCTTGAACCAACTGCTCAAGGGGATTTAGTTGTTCCAGGCAATGCACCGTCGCTGTGGCAACGAATCACCAACTGGCTATCATCGGATTAGAGAATTAGCTATTGACTGGGGTTTTCTACCCTAAGTTCAGTCTGTGAAAGCACAAATGGGAAAGTACTAGCCCGATTTGCTCGTGGTTGCAAGGCATACATTACGGTGTAGTCGCGGTCGAACATTGGCACCGTGCCGGAGATAATAGCATTCAACGTCTGTAGGTTTTCGCCGTCAAAATCAAAAACAATAATTTGGCCATTTACCACACCCATCAAACGATGTCCATCCATCCAAGCAGTGTTTTTAACGCTCTCGAGCGGCTGATCGACTTCATACCGATACTGGGAGTCCGCCTCGGCATCATACACTGCAAATCGCTGATTGCTCTGGGCCGCCAAGAACTGGGCATTATTCGAAAATGAAATTTTCTGAGGATCATCAATGTGCAGAGTACGAGTAATTATAGTGGGGTCATCTCTACCAGCCCGCAAAGTCTGCGCCGGATTGCGATAGATAAATACATTATCTGCCGAAACACTGCCAACCGCGATGTACCAGTTATCATTAAATCGAGCAATATCGAGCAAATATGCTGAGTCACGAGGAATCGAGCGTACGGTAAATGACTCACCGTCGTCCCAAACACGAAACGCCACCTTTTCATTTTTGGAATCGGTATCTTGAACATACACAAACGTATTATCGCCATGTGGCTTAAAGGCAACCACATCGCTAACTATTCGACTGGTAGTTGCCCGTTCAACACTAGCACTCACCAGACGATTATTTTCAAGCAGCATGTACAGCTCATTTGGCTGTTTGTCGCGCAGCGAAACTTGCTGCGGCTCAACCGAAAACACCTGATTTACGTTAACTGATTCTTCTGGTTCTTCAGTATCAATAATTATATATTCAGTTTCAGTACCAAAACGATATTCAACCAGCAAATGTCGATTATTCGTAGACCACTCTACTAGTGATAGCGAGGGGCGGGCCCCATCAGCAAAAAGAGCAGTCGGTACAGCAATGATTTCTGGAGTTTCTTGTGGATCATCGGCGTTTATAACCTCAAACCTATTAAATGCCGCTGGCAGCTGGACCACAATTCTAGAACGGTCCGGACTAGCAGTGGTGAGGCCGGGCCGAGCAGCATATTGCCGAACGGCCTTAGACTCTAGCTCAACAGGAAACAGAAACGGATAGTTCATGCGGACCAGGCTACCCCCACGTAAATCAACTGTTCGCACCCACGGCCGATAATCTTGTTTTAGAAACTCGAATCTATAGGTGTCAGCTGGCAATACCATGCGTTCGCTCGTTAACGTCTGATCCTGAAAGCTGCCATCGGCCTTGGTTATGTTAACCTCTGCCGCATCAGGCGTAGATGACAAAAACACTAAGCCATTTTGGATCACGTTTCCGCGGCGATCTACTCCGTAGCCCAAAGCCATATATAGCAGTATTAGCGCACCAATGCCGATGGCGACCGCCACAAGGGCATAGCCGACATATAATCGAATGGTGTGTGCTCGCTTTTTTTTGGGGTCGAGGAAATCCATACTCTAAGCATTAGTTATAACAGAGTTACGAGCCGAATCCAAGCCGTAAAAGGCTTGTATCGAACGGAAGGTGGGGTTAAGATAGTCATATACATAGCCGTAAGCATTAAAGTATAAAGGTCAATGTCTGTGGGGAACCATAAAAACACAATTGAAATAAACGGGAAGCGTTATGATATCGCCACTGGAAAGCCGGTTGTCGAATCAAGCGCAGTGCAACATGCCCCGGTAAGTAAAACCAAAAGCAGCCCACGAGCGATCGATGGATTTATTAATAATGCTAAAAATGGTGCTAAATCTACCCCAGCTCATACCGTAATCAAGCCGGCAAAAACCGTACCAATACAGCAAGCACCACCAAGCACGGCACCCAAGAAAACAGCCGCTAGCCGGCATCCTGCAGTGCCAGCCAGCTCAAGAAAGCCACAAAGAGCCCAAACACTGGCGCGGCACGTTGTTTCGCGGCCCAAACACGAACCGACAAACCACCAAACCTCGTCACCAACAGTAAGCACCCGCGGATCCCACATTAAACCAGATCGATTAAAGCGCGCGCAATCAACCACCAAAAGCCCAACTATCGCCCGGTTCCCGCAATCATCTGCAACCAGCTCTGTCAATCATAAGCCCGAGCACCATATCACAAAAAAACACGAACCGCTCCCGGTCAAACCTGCGCCAGCTCACGAACACGCGCCTAAAAAATCTCAGCACAAAGCAAGCAGCAAACCAGTTAGCCAATCCGAACAGCAGTTTACCGCAGCAATGCACCGATCAAACAACCATACTGCCATCAAAACCCACAAACCACCTAGGCATAAACTGGCACAAAAACTCGGCGTAAGCCGAAAAACCTTGCACGCCTCGGCCGGTGTTTTGACCATTCTATTACTAGTCGGATTTTTTGCTTACCAGAACATTCCAAACTTTAGTATGCACCTTGCTTCATCCCGAGCTGGTTTTTCAGCACGGCTACCCAGTTACCAGCCATCAGGGTTTTCAATGAATGGACCAATCGAATACGGTCCTGGTCAGGTAACAATAAACTTCCGGTCTAACACAGATGAACGCCAGTTCAGTGTCTCCCAGCAGGTTTCCAACTGGAACAGCGAGGCACTCGTTGATAACTATCTTGAAGACAACCAGCTTTCCTATCAAAGCTATAGCGAAAAAGGGAAAACCATTTATATCTATAACGATACAAGCGCAACCTGGGTATCTGACGGCATCTGGTATCAGATTGATGGCGACTCCAGCCTCACCAGCGATCAACTAGTGCGAATGGCCTCCAGCTTATAGCCTAAAAACCCCAACTTCAACTTCGCTGTTTGACGATTATTCGCTACAATAGACTAATATGACACAAAAAGTGCGCACTCGTTTTGCTCCTAGCCCCACAGGCTTTTTACATGTTGGCGGAATTCGTACCGCGCTTTTTGCTTGGCTTATCGCCCGACAAAACAACGGTTCATTTATTCTCCGCCTAGAAGACACCGATAAAAAAAGGGAAGTGGCCGGGGCCGATAAGCACCTGGCCGACAGCCTACAAGCGCTTGGGTTACACTACGACGAAGGCCCAGACATTGGCGGCGATTTTGGTCCATATCGCCAATCGGAGAGACTAGACACCTACAAAAAGTGGGCGCAAAAACTGATAGATGGCGGACGAGCCTATGCCGATCCGTACTCACCCCAAGAGGTTCAGGCCTTCCGGCAAGCTGCTCAGCAACAAAAACAACCATTCTTGTACCGAAATCATCGGCCAGAAAACCCACCAAAGTGGGATGGTTCCCGGCCACTGAGGTTCAAGTCGGATCCCAAAAATCATACATGGTCCGATGCAGTGATGGGCGAACTTAGCACCGGCCCCGAAGTTATCGACGATTTTATTCTAATTAAATCGGATGGATACCCGACCTATAACTTCTCGCACATCGTTGATGATGCCGAGATGCAAATTTCCCATATCATCCGCGGTCAAGAATTTTTAGCCAGTATCCCCAATTACCTAAATTTGTATGAGGCCCTTAAATTGACGCCGCCGGTCATGGCCACCGTTCCGCACATCATGAGTGTGGAGGGCAATAAAAAACTATCCAAACGAGATAACGCCAAAGACGTCTTAGATTACATCCGGGACGGTTATCTACCAGAAGCTTTGATTAGCTTTATCGCTACCCTCGGCTGGAACGATGGAACTACCCAAGAAGTCTTCGCTGTTGATGAACTGATTAAAAAATTCAGCCTTGATAGAGTCCAAAAAAGCGGTGCTCAGTTTGATGAACGCCGACTACTCTGGACCAACGGGGCGTTCATACGTGACTTGCCACTAGATG
>JBGSYV010000019.1:0-2539 GCA_041750695.1 Saccharimonadales bacterium (SeqCode)
CCGCAACAACAGCTTCCTGCCGCACAGCTACCTCCGGAAAGTCTGATTTATAAAGATCAACCACTATTGGGACTACTTCTTCTAAAAAGTCTTGTTCGACACCTAATTCAAAAGCAAAACGAATCGCTCGTCGAAGCAGGCGGCGCATTACATAACCCTGCTCTTTATTGCTAGGCACAACACCGTCGACGCTTAAAAATGTTGCAGCTCTTAAGTGATCGGCGATTACCCGCATGCTTTCGGTGTGACTTTCGTAATTTTTACCACTAATAGTCTGTAATTTTTCAATTATTGGCCATAAAATACTAATCTTAAAAACATCAGAGCTGTTTAAATTGGCGGCCGCAATACGCTCTAGGCCTCCACCAAAATCAACGTTTTGTTTCGGTAGTTTTGCGAAACCGTCTTTAGTTTTTAAATACTCCATGAAGACTGAATTTCCTATTTCCATGAACCGCCCGCAGTCACAGTTCGGGTGGCAGTTTTCGCCCCATTTTTTGTCATGCTCTACAAAGTCAAATTCATAAAAGACCTCTGAGTCTGGACCACCTGGTTCGCCTTCCGGCATATCACTAATTTTGCCAGCACGGCACCACCAGTTTTTTGAAGCGTCATAATAGAAAATACGCCCGCTTTGCATACCTTTTTGGTAGCCGTCTTCTTCCGAACCGATATCTACGTCTGTGGCTGTAATGCCTTTTTGGGCAAACAGCTTTTTCCAGATTGCCGCACTTTCGGTGTCGCGCGGAATAGCGTTTTTCTCATCACCTATAAAACATGTGACGTAAAGCTTGTTTGGATCTAATCCCACGGTTTCCGTTAAAAATTCAAAAAACCAAGGCAACTGTTCAGCTTTAAAATAATCCCCCAATGACCAATTACCGAGCATCTCAAAAAATGTCGTGTGACGATTATCTCCCACTTCTTCAATATCTTGTGCCCTAAGGCAGGTCTGACTGTCTACTAAACGCAGCCCATCTGGATGTTCTTCACCAAGAAGATAAGGTAGTAATGGCTGCATTCCTGAACCGGTAAAAAGCGTTGTCGGGTCATTCTGGGGTACTAAAAGAGCACGAGGAATTACAGTGTGATCCCGCGCTTTAAAAAAATCTAAGTATGCCTTTCTGATATCTTGTGCAGTCATAATATTTTCTTTATCTATGAATTATGTTCTTAATGTCTGGCCCGGGGCACGTCATAAAATAATATTTAATCAGTCAAATTATAACAGAGGTGTTAGTCATCAAGAAGTTCGATTACACGTATTGATAAATAAGTTTCGTAAATACGATATATGGTTAATCTTAAGTTGTGAAGGAATTACTAATTTTTCAACACACTGTGCAGATTGGCTCAAATCGAATTATTTTATCGTTATCGCCGTTGTCGGTTAGCAGATACAAATCGCCTGAGGGCGATTCCGCAAACGTACGAATCCGACCATACTCGTTTTCAAATAATGTTTCTTTGCCAGCGAAGTTACCTGATGTGCCAAAACTAATTAGTTGAGCTTGGCGGGCTTTTAAGGCAGCCACAATAATACGTTCTTGCCAGGCACCCCATTTTTTATTTTGAAGTAACTCAGCCCCGCTCAACGCAAGTGTTGGATGACCAGTCGACCAGACAGCCTTAATCGCATCTGGAAATTTTTGATCGTCTGTCATTGGTACGCTCTCGTCATATCGACCGTTGTTACTTGGATCCCAACCAAAGTTTCCCGATATAAGGTAGTTAAGTTCATCGTCTCTGTCCGGACCATGTTCAACACTATAGCCAAGCGCTCCATTTAATAGCGGTTCCGCAAGCAATACTATGCCTTGAACATTGCGGTGACCATATGAGAATATACGCTCATCAAAAGGCGCAACCTGATTGCCTGCTACCGGCGCTCCATCACGAGTAACGCGAAGAATTTTACCCGCCAAACTTTGTGGATTTTGCGGAGCGGAACCAATTGCTGAATCACCGGTAGCAATCCAAAGGTCTCCGTTTTTTGCGGACTGTAATCGACAGCCAGAATGTCGGCCGGCCTGACTCTCAATACCAGAGACAATAACTGTTGCTTCATCTACTGCTTTAAGGCTAGGTAGTACTTTGTATCGAACAACCCGCACGTCCCGTACTCCGTTTACAATTGCGTTATGGCAAGCATAGATGTACCCGTTATCTAAAAATTCATTATCTTGAGCCAATCCGAGTAAACCTCCCTCTCCGGAAGCAGTAAGGTTAGCTGGACGTACCAGCTCCCAGTCCTCACCGGTAGCTATCGTTCGACCTCGTACTTCGCCGGCGCGCAGGCTATAAATAATTACATCAGTACTTGGAAATATTACATCCCATGGATGACTTAACCCAGAGGCCACTTCAGTTCTTTTTAAACTCGGAATCTCAGAATTTCCCGAAGACTCGCCCGGAAGTTCCTGTAGATTAGTCTGTACGCTGCTGGACAACCAAAGCATAGTGAAGATTATTGCCGCAGCAATAATGACCAAACCGATAATAAAATATACTTTTAGTTTACGCGGCGTTTCGATCATGT
>JBGSYV010000020.1:0-10987 GCA_041750695.1 Saccharimonadales bacterium (SeqCode)
AAAAAGCTCGATTTCAGCTAATAAATATGCTGGCTGGTAACCCGCAGATTTTAATTTTGGATGAGCCAACCAACCACTTAGATTTGCCAAGTATTGAAGAGCTAGAAAATGCCCTAGATTCCTACAAAGGAGCCATTATATACATTTCTCATGATTCTAGTTTCGCTGATCACGTGGGCGGAAAAACAGTCACTATCAGTCGTCCGTAAAAGTGGTAGCAATGACAAAACACTGAGCGTTACGTTTGACAAAATATTAAAACTAAATTATAATAATTTTTTATGACAGAAGTTGGTCTTGAGGCAGGTGAGATTACTAAGCCTGAGCAAATTGATTATATAGATGGTGTTTTAAGCACTACTTTTGATGAATGTAGTATCGCAGCAGCTGATGCAGCAAAAAAAGCAGTTGAACGAGTGGCTGCTCAGGAAGTTTATCAAACCATTGATGTGCAACCTATTGGACTGTACCAATCCGAGGCTCTCGAGCCATTTAATATTCATGAGACTATTGATGCGGTACAGTTGAAGCACCCCTTAATCTCCGGAAATGTATCATTAGCACTCGCAACTCATCCACACCTGGATGATTTACCGCTCAGTCTGGTAGCTATTTTTAATCACGATATGCTCTTACCGCTCGCCACCTTTAACCCGCGTCAAGGCGGGCAGTGTTCATACGTTCAAATTGGTCAAGAGATAGATGATGATAGCCTGGTCGTTACGCCCGATGCCCCCCGTTCTGATTATGTAGAGGCAATACGCACATTAGTTGCCGGAGGTCTGAAAAAACCAATTGTTGATCGTAATCCTCAAGCTTTCGATCAAAAAGAGTTGATTAAAAAACTGATTGCAAGCGAAATTGAAACACACAGAGGTTTAATTGAAGAAGCTCTTCCGGCTGCGGCATATCGGGCGGCGAAGGCTTGTTTCGAGAGGGGTAATCAGACAGATTTAAAATTGAGAAAACTGATTGTTTTAAATGATCCGCTGAACGACGGTGAGCCAAGAAGGGAAATATTTACCACAAGAGATCTGTGCTTTATATCCAGTGAAGATGACGACACGGCGACGATTGACGGTAGAGCAGTTGGGTTACTTTTAGCAGCAAGGACTACACAGCAACATACTCCGAAACAGACTGATGTGCCAAAGCGGCGATTTTTTAAACATCACCAGGTAGTGCCAGAATATGAAGAAAACACCGGCGACGAACAACTACACTTACTCGTTGTGCTTCGTTCTGGGGTAGCAATTGATTTATTGCAAATATCACCAAAAACGGTTCTAAAAGATGGCTTACAAGACGGACTAGACATCGAAGAAATCACAAAGTTAATGTCATCTGTCGATCCTAAGCAAATTGAAAAACGAGAACATATTGCACTGTTCAAGCAGGCATATGTTGCCTTCAAAATACTATCTCGTGGTAAAAGTTTCGAAAAAGAACCCGCACATGTCATTCTGTCCGAAGCACACAGAATGTGCAGTGTAAATATTAAACCAGGGGAGAATAGAAGACCATATCCCAGTAACATCACTGTGTTGCCGGGCTCGTATGTGATCGGTGGCTCATGGCCAGAATTCAGACAGCAACTAAGAGAAATACCAAGATTATATGAGCACCGGTTTACAGAATCGGCGCTTCGTTCTCGGGCTGACGCAGTAATACAAGAACTTACTGAGAGCCTTATGCTAGCCCAGCAAATTGAACAGCATCTTGGACCTGGCAGGTCTGCATCAGAGGATCTTGTTATAAAACTGGGCAATATTGTGGCCAATGGCCAGTTGAGTCTTGATGGTGTTTTGCCTTCTCGAAAAGTAGGAAAGACAACGACCGATGTATCAGCATCTGTTGAAATAACTCAAGACTCGAATAAATTACATGTAGTTGTTTCTGGTAGACCAGCTGCGATGGATGAGTTTGATGCAACTACAATATTTGATGAGATTATATACACAGACAGGCGGAATGTTGTTTCCGATGATAAATTAAAAGGGATTTCTGCTGTTTTAGGTATTCTTTGTGATCAAAAGGCAGGGAAGACGGTTTAATAGCCAATCATCTTAATGAAACTATAAGTTTTCTAGAGTTTGGTATATTGTAAATTAACCTTGCAAAAACAGATAAGGAGTGCTAATATATCAGCGATGATTACTAAAGAAAAGAAACAGGCGGTAATCGCCGATCTCAAGAAAAGTGACAAGGATGTTGGTTCTAGTGCTGTTCAGGTTGGGATATTAACGAAACGGGTTGAAGAGCTTACTGATCACTTGAAAACTCACAAACAAGATCACATGGCCCGTCGTGGGTTGTTGCAGATGGTTGGTAAACGAAAGCGTCACTTGGCTTATATTGCTAAGAAAGATAGTAACGAGTATCTAGCATTGATCAAAAAACTTGGTCTACGCCGCTAGATTGTCTCTCTGATTCTGCACATTTCATCGTTAAAACTTCATATCGCAACTCACCGTACCACAAGAGTACGGCTCGTTTAACGATACTCGTTTTGCCTTGAACTGTACAAAATCAGAGAGACAACAGCTGAATCTGGGCAAGAATTTTTACAAAATAAAATTGTGAGTGAACTGGATTTCTTGAGGGTTCGAGGAATCAGGCTTGTGCACATTAAAAGATTAAATAACTTTTAGGTAGACTCGTTTTGTTGCGTGGCACCAGATATATGACCAGATTTGCACAAGCGGTCCGTATATTTGTACTATGCAACGAAATCTCCTAGAAAACGAAAGGAATGATTATAGACATGAGTACTATAAACCCATTTAATAAACAAATAACAAAAGTAGAGACAGAATTCTGCGGGCGAACACTGAGCCTAGAAGTAGGCCGCGTTGGCTTCCGTTCCAGCGCCTCAGTATTAGTACGCTACGGCGAAACAGTCGTACTTGGTACCGCTATGGTTGGGCCCGATGCTGTTTCTGGGATGGATTACTTCCCGCTAAGTATCGACTACGAGGAAAAAATGTATGCAGCCGGCAAGATTAGCGGCTCTCGTTTCATTAAACGTGAAGGTCGGCCAAGCGACGACGCTGTTTTGATTGGGCGATTGATTGATCGGCCAATTAGGCCACTATGGCCAAAGGGCTATCGCCACGCCGTACAAGGGATTGCCACCGTGCTTAGCATGGACCCAGCGTTTCGCCCCGATATGATCGCCATGATTGCTGTTAGTAGCGCATTAATGCTGACAGGCGCACCATTTGAAGGTCCTGTTGCGGGAGTGCGAGTTGGAATCGATGAAAAAGGTGATTTCCAGGCATTCTTAAGCGCCAAAGAACTTACAACTGGTAAGCTTGATCTTGTGGTTGCTGGTACCAAAGACGCCATCATGATGGTAGAAGCTGGCGCCCAAGAAGTCAGCGAAGAACAAGTAGCAGAGGCATTAGCGTTTGGTCAAAAAGCCATGCAGCCCGCCATTGCGCTCCAGCAAGAATTGGTTGAAAAAATTGGCACGACCAAACAAGAATATACACTTTCTCTCCCTGATGAAGATATTCAAAAACGAGTCGATACCTGGACGGCCGGCAAGCTCGGTGTCGGGCTACGCAAGCCGTATCCAGAACGAAACGACCTTGTAAACAATATTCGCCGTGAAATGCACGCTCATTTTAGCGAAGAGCTTGGCGAAGAAGCATTTGCAGAACTTAAAAGCGACTACGACGAAGCATTTACAATGGCGCTTCACAAAGATGTTCGGGAAGGCATTGTAAAAGATTCGATTCGCCCCGATGGCCGAAAGCTTGATGAAGTCCGCCCACTTTCCAGTGAAGTTGGCATTCTGCCACGAACCCACGGTTCGAGCTTATTCACTAGAGGCGTTACTCAGGCGATGAACATCGTAACGCTTGCACCACTTAGTTATTCACAAATTGTTGACACCATGGAGTCTGAGAGCGAACGTCGCTACCTACACCACTACAACGCACCAGGCTGGACTGTTGGTGAAGTGAAGCGTTTGATGGGCCCTGGACGGCGCGAAATCGGCCATGGCTACTTAGCTGAACGGGCAATGATGCCAGTGTTGCCGAACGAAGAGGAGTTCCCATACACTATTCGATCAGTAACTGAGATTATGAGCCAAAACGGTAGCACCAGTATGGCTGCCACTTGTTCAAGCTGCTTGGCATTGATGGACGCCGGTGTTCCTTTGAAACGACCAGTGAGTGGTATCGCTATGGGGCTGATGATGGATGGTGACACGCCATATATCATGAGTGACATCGCCGATGCTGAAGATTTCGCAGGTGACATGGACTTTAAAGTTACTGGGACAGAGAAGGGCATCACTGCCTTACAGATGGACATGAAGGTTCACGGTCTTCCGGTAGACATTCTTAAGCAAGCGTTGCTACAGGGAAAGACTGGCCGACTGCACATTCTTGATCACATGATTAGTGTCATGCCAAAACAGCGTGACGAGATGAGCCCATATGCCCCACGCGTTGAGACCATTAAGATCAATCCAGAAAAAATCCGCGACGTTATTGGTAAGGGCGGTGAGACAATCAACAAGATTATTGCTGAAACAGGCGCCCAAATTGACATTAAAGATGACGGTCTAATCATGGTTGCAAGCCCGGACGGCGCATCAATCGAAGCCGCTAAAAAGTACATTAAAAGTCTGACTGCTGAGCCAGAAGTCGGCGCAATTTACAAAAATTGCCGCGTAGTATCGGTATTAGATTTTGGCGCATTTGTTGAGGTTATGCCTGGTCATGAAGGCCTAGTACACATTTCAGAGCTTGCTGAAGAGCGAGTTGAGAAAACCACCGATGTAGTAAACGAAGGCGATTCGGTAGATGTAAAGTTAGTTGCAATTGATGATCGCGGCCGTTTGCAGCTGAGCATGAAAGCGGTGCTTCGGGAACAAAAGAACAAATAACTTTTTAAGGAATCTGATTTAAACAGGAGTTACCAATGACTCGACCAAAAGAAGAAAAGCAAAATAGGATAAAACAACAATTTAATAGCCCGCTGGGATATGCGGTAACCGCCGTTGTCATGCTGCTGATTGGTTACACCATGGTGTCGCTAGCAATTGATAGCGGCAGCTTGGTCCACTGGGCGGTTGCATTAGTAGCGGTTATTTGGGGCTTGATTCGATTGGTCCAGTCGGTAGCGCTCGCGTTATCCAAAAAATAAACTATCATGAACACTCAAAAATCAGCGCTTTTAAAAAGCATCGAACAAGAAATCATTAACCGTGATATCGCTCGGGCCCTTCGTGAATCTGCAGCGCAGTTAGTGTTTGGGCAGGGCAACCCTGATGCGGATATCGTGTTTGTTGGTGAAGCGCCTGGCAAAAAAGAGGATGAACAAGGCATGCCGTTCGTTGGTGCCGCCGGAAAATTCCTAGATGAGATGCTGGAATCCATCAGTTTGAATCGACAGGATGTATATATTACAAATATTGTAAAATATCGCCCGCCGAACAACCGTGACCCATTTCCAGAGGAAAAACAAGCGTTTTTACCATATCTTTACCGGCAAATTGCGGTAATTCAGCCTAAAATAATTATCACCCTAGGTAGGCATAGCATGGAATGCTTTCTGCCTGGGCTGAGAATTAGTGAAGTACACGGCCAAGTTAAGAAGATAGAAAACAGATTACAGAATACAGAAGTTAGTGGGAAAGATACGTCATACAATATACAGAATACGAAATACGTATTATTGCCTTTGTATTATCCAGCGGCAGCTCTATATAATGGGGCATTACGCCAAACCCTTCTCCAAGACTTTGCAAAAATTCCCGGTATTATCAAATCAATTAATCACGAATCCAAATAATAGTAATAAATAAAAGGAACTAATATGGAAAAAAATAATAACAATAATAAACCAAGAACAAACAATTCAAATAATAGAAACCAAAATAACAAACAACAAAACAATAAATCGTCTGGACCAAAACAGTCTAATGGGAATCGCGGTGGAGCAAGCCGTGGTGCTGCCATTCGTGCTCAGAAACGCAACATGGAAGATGCTCGGCGTATTATTGATCAATACAGTAGTGCCGAAGCCAAGCAGATGAAGAATCCCCAGCCAGATCAGAAGGGTCGGGCAAATGCTATCGACGATAGCCCACAATTAAAAATTGTGGCGCTTGGTGGCCTTGATGGTGGTGGTTCAAAAAACATGATCGTCGTGGAATACATGAACGATGCAATCGTTATGGACTGTGGAAATGAACTAGGAATTGATCTTCCCGGCATTAACTACGCCATTGCTGACACAACCTATCTTGAAACCATTCAGCACAAGCTCCGTGCTTATATAATTACCCATGGTCACCTTGATCATATTGGGGGGCTACCGCACATTGTGCCAAAATATCCAGCACCAATTTATGGTGGGCGATTTACTATCGGAATGGTAGAAAAAATCTTTGAAAACATTGGTGCTGAAATTCCTGAAGAGTACGAGCTAAACACCGTTGTAATGAACGAGGAAACGCACGAACGGCTTAAAATCGGCAATTTCTTTGTGGAGTTGGTGCGCATCACGCACTCTATCCCTGGAAGCACCTGTATTGTGCTAGACAGTCCAGTTGGTCGTATCATTAACACCGGCGATTTTCGTCTTGACCCGAACCCACTTGACCACGAGCGTTCCGATACCGATCGGCTCAAAGAGCTTGGCGATGAAGGCGTGCTGCTACTAATGTCTGACAGCACAACTTCCGAACGACCCGGCAGAACCCCAAGTGAAAGTACTATCGAGCAAAGTTTTGTCGATATATTTGAGCAAGCACCGGGTCGTGTTTTTGTAGCGCTATTTTCAAGCAACATTAACCGTATTCAAATGTTAGTTAATGCTGCAACCAAGCATGGTCGAAAGATCGCTATGGACGGACGCAGCATGATGAGCACCCTTGAAGTTGCCGTCAAATTGGGCATGATTAAGATACCAAAAGGTACATTTGTGCCAATTGCCGCTGTGCCAAACATGAAGGACGAGGAAATCGTCGTAATTTGCACCGGCTCACAGGGCGAACCAAATTCAGCCCTGCAGCGAATGGCAACTGGTGACCACAACCACATTAAACTTAAAGAACGCGATACAGTGATCCTTTCAAGTACCCCAATCCCAGAGTCTGGTAACGATGCGTTGGTTGGAACTATGGTAGACAACCTAATGAAAAACGGCGTGCACGTGTTCCGTCACCAAACCAGAGAGATCGACGGCTGCGGCCCGCTCCACGTTTCTGGGCATGCCAGTCTAGATGAGTACGGCGAGATGATTGACATGACTCGGCCAAAATTCTTTATGCCAATTTATGGTCCGTTCCGATCCAAGCAATATCACATAGAAGAGGCTGTCCGCCGCGGCATCCCACGCAAAAACTGCTTTAACGTTGGTAACGGCGATATGGTATCGCTAACTGCAGATTCTATGAAGCAATCCAACAAGGTCCCGCACGGTACAATCCTAGTTGATCAAACCGGCTCAATTGTTAGTAATGTTGTGGTGAAAGATCGGATCATGTTAGCGGAAGAGGGGTTAGTTGCGGTGATATTAACTATTGATAAAAAGTCTGGCCAGCTACTTACCAGTCCGGACATCATTACCCGAGGGTTCATCTACATTCGTGATTCCGAGGAACTGATGAACAGCCTTCGCATCGAGCTAAAACGAGCTGTTGCCCAGCGCTATAAGCGGGTTGATCTTGATCGTTTCAAGCAAGAGCTTAAAGATCACGTCACACATTTTCTGTATGAGCAAACGCAGCATTCGCCAATCATCATTCCAGTAGTTAATGTGGTTGCTGGCAAAAACGGAAATGGCAATGGAAACGGCAACGGTAACGGTAACTCAAAAAATGGCAAGAACGATAAAGACCTAGGCAAAGAAAAAATCGATACCACTAAAGAAAAAACGGCAGAGGAAATCGCAGCAGAGCAACAAGAACGATTTGCCAAACTCCGTTCGCAACTACTTGGTCACGACGCCCGAACGGATTAGTCTACCAAAAACGTGATTGTACATAAAAAAATACCTGTTATGCTTTAGCTGGCTAATCCTGTAAAGCGTTAAATTAACTAAAGGTGGTTGAAATGCATAATAGTAATAGCAGGAATAAGTTATTCATAGGCGTAGTGTTTCTATCCATTATTAGTTTCTTCTATCTGGGTTTTATTGAAAAACTACAAGCAAATGCTATTCAGGTCATGGGAGTGGCCAGCGAATGGACTCAGACGAATGATAGCACTGATTGGGCTCCGTCCGTTGCCACTCCTGTATTATTAGAGTTCGACAGCAAGCTCTGGTTTCTTAGTTATGGGTCGGGGTCTATATTTCAGGCTTGGAACTCGGAAGATGGAGTTACTTGGAATGAGGTTATAAATGTCAATAATCCCCCAGATTTTACTGCAATCTATCTTACTTTTGATAATAAGCTTTGGGCTATCGGTAGTGGTGGAGCGACAAGTCCGGTATGGTACTCCGAGGATGGTATAACTTGGACAGAAGCAACCAGCGCCCCTGATTGGGATGCAAGAACACAGCAATCAGCTGCTGTTTTTGATAATAAAATGTGGATTCTTGGGGGCCTCAGTCAAGATAGCGTTCATTTAAACGACGTATGGTACTCCGAGGATGGTATAACTTGGACAGAAGCAACCAGTGCTGCTGGTTGGTCCCCACGCAGGTATGACTCAGCTACAGTTTTTGATAATAAAATGTGGATTCTTGGGGGAGAAGATAGCAGCTTTGAAGGCTTAAACGACGTATGGTACTCCGAGGATGGTGTAACTTGGACAGAAGCAACCAGTGCTGCTGGTTGGTCCCCGCGGTATGAACTTGCCGCAACAACTTATGATAATCAGCTCTGGGTTGCTGATGGAAGAGGGCCCTCACAGGAGCACCTAAACGACGTATGGTCAACCGCGCTACCCGAAATACCTACTGATGTAAACCAAGGTATTGCTGAAGTAGGTAACTTAGTGGGTAATCAAAATTCAGATAAACTTGCTGATACTGGTCAACCTCATGAAAACCTACAACAATTCGCACTGCTTGTGGTGGTTTGTGGAGTAGTCCTGACGTTAGGAATTAGAGCCGGTCAGTCAAGCCGATCTTAATATGATTTTGCGCTAGGCTAGGTAGGGTGTAGTAATCAGTAATATTGACAAAAAGCGAACAAACTGCTATAGTGTAATGGTTATGATAATTTTATAATCAGTTAAAATATTCCGATCAGATTCGTAACTTTCAGTTTAAGTGATATAATCGATAACAGTTATGGCTAAGAAGAAAAAACAAACACGAAAGAAAAAAGTAGAACCGGCAAAAGAGTCGAATTTTTGGCCGCTTGCGGCCGCAATCATTATGATGCTTACCGCAGTATTTCTACTACTGGGCGGTTTTGGCGCCGGTGGTCCACTGCCAGAAGGTATGTTTGGCGCTGTTTTTTGGGCATTCGGATGGGCGGCTTATCTTGCTCCGGTGGCACTGATTTTCTTTGGCGTACATAAGTTTGTGAGTGAAGACAGTCAGGTTCCACTAAATAAACTGGTTAGCATGCTTGCCTTCATTCTTTTAAGTGCCAGCTGGTTCCATGTGGCGTTTGCCCGGACTGATCGGTTCGGCGAGTTTAGCGACGGTAATGGCGGTGAACTCGGTGGTTTCTTAGGCGGCGTAACACTAGAGCTCATTAATCGTATTCCAGCCAGTATCATGTTCTTCACACTCGGCTTATTAGCTTTTTTCTTTGCGTTTAATATTTCGCCCAAAGTTTTATTAAAACTGTGGGAGGCAATTAAGCCTAAACCAAAATCAGATGAAGACATTCAGGCTCTAAAAGATAAAGCCCGCGAAGAAGGTTTCAAGCTAAATGAAGGTGTCCCAGTAGAGAATAGTCAAAAAACTGACGCCGCTCAACCAATGCGGCTAAGTTCGCTAAAAAATACTGCTCAAAAACTAACCCCAAGCGAAAATCACGAAGCCTTAACAGTGGCCAGTGACCCAACCTGGCAGCTCCCGAGTGTAAACTTGCTGGTTCAAAAACAAGATAAAGCTGACGCCGGCGATGTCGAGGGCAACGCCCAGCTTATCCGTGAAAGCTTAGCCAATTTTAATATAAATGTGGCTATGGAGGGCGCAAATGTCGGCCCGCGCGTGACTCAGTTTACCCTCAAGCCGCCAGCCGGCATTCGGTTAACTAAAATTACTGCACTTGAGAATAACTTAGCACTTGATTTAGCCGCGCATTCTATTCGGATTGAAGCACCAATCCCCGGTAAACGGGCGGTTGGTATTGAGGTGCCGAATATTAAATCAGCCACCGTGCGGGTGAGTAGCTTGCTGCAATCACAACAGTGGCACGACACTTCAAGTGCCCTCGGGTTTGTTATTGGTAAGGATATTTCCGGAACACCAATTGTTGGTGCGCTGGATAAAATGCCACACCTTTTGGTGGCGGGTCAGACTGGATCGGGTAAATCAGTTATGATTAACACCATTTTAACGAGTTTGTTATATCGAAATAGCCCAAGTGACTTAAAGCTTATACTGGTTGATCCAAAGCAAGTTGAGCTTAAGCCGTATGATGATTTGCCACACCTGTTAACCCCGGTAATTACCGAACCAGAAAAGTGTATCAGTGCGCTTAAGTGGACGGTTGCCGAGATGGAACGCCGATACACTGCGCTATCAGAGGCAAAAGTACGCAACATTGTTGAGTATAACAATGCTAAGAAAGAAGAAGGAATGCCTTACATCGTGGTGGTTATTGATGAGCTCTCAGACCTAATGATGATGGCGGCCCGCGATGTTGAATCATTGATTGTCCGGATTGCTCAAAAAGCCCGGGCGGTCGGTATTCACTTGATCTTAGCCACACAGCGGCCGAGCGTTGATGTTATTACCGGGCTTATTAAAGCCAATATTCCAGCTCGTATTGCCTTTACAGTTGCTAGCCAGGTAGATTCACGAACCAGTATTGATCAAATGGGGGCAGAGAAAT
>JBGSYV010000021.1:0-3392 GCA_041750695.1 Saccharimonadales bacterium (SeqCode)
CAGATTATTAGAAGCCGAGGTTAAACGATCAACTACTTTTTGGCTCGAAGGAGAGTGTGCGCATCAATACGGTAAATTTTCGCTGGACACTGACCTTGTTAACCTCCAGGCAGGATTACTAGAAGGCGTTTGGGCTAATCAGTTTTATAGCAATTACATAAACAAATTAAGATTTTATGAGGAGGCTGAGCTAGAACTTCCTGCTCTTCAAGCTGCCGGTAAGCTAGCCACAACAGCAAGGGGTTTATTCGTAGCTATTACATGTCTAAAAAACCCAATTGACGTGTGGACTGAAGCTAATGCCAGTGCTTTTTACCATACCGCGAATGTTGATACGGATCGATCCCGGAGATACTGCTATGATTTTGTTAGAGATATCCATGGTACACCGCTGGATAATGAACTTATATTTCTTAATGACAGTTTACCTAACCCTTTCAGGACTGATGGATTGCAGGGTGAGGCGGTAGAGCTGCATACTAGGAATATTCTAACCGAGGGTTATAGGTTATTTTATGATAAGACGTTAATTGTAGCTAAGAATCTTGGAAAAGTTGTTTTGCCTCGCCCCGGCCTTCCTAGTGGCGAGGTTGTTCCCTGGCAAGTTGAGTCCTGAGGGCTGTTTATAAATTTGGCTATCTAAGGATCGAGCGAAATACTGACTGGGCAGTGGTCGGAGCCTATTTGTTCTGGGTGGATTTCAGCTTTTTTAATTTTATCTTTTAGTGACTTTGAAGCTAAAAAGTAGTCGATGCGCCAACCAACGTTTCTGGCCCTAGCGTTTGCCCAGTGGGTCCACCAGGTGTAATGGCCGCTCCCTTGTTTGAACAGACGTAGTGTGTCTACAAATCCATTGTCAAGAAAGTTTTGAAAGCCTTGCCGTTCTTCATCGGTAAAGCCTTTTTTGCCGATGTTTGGTTTTGGTCGAGCGAGATCATCCTCTGTGTGGGCAACGTTCAAATCACCACAGAATATTACTGGCTTCTCTTTTTCTAACTGTTTTGCATAAGCCAAAAATGCAGGGTCCCAATGTTTGTGGCGAAGTTCCAGCCGACCTAGATTATCTTTGGCATTGGGCGTATAGACGGTCATTAGATGAAAATTATCAAACTCAGCTACCATCACCCTGCCCTCATTATTCGGGTCACCGTAAGTATCAGCCGTAACACGATACTTTTTCACTAGGTCTTCAGGGAATCCATTTACAACATTGAGTGGTTTTTTCTTAGTAAAAATCGCGGTGCCAGAATAACCCTTTTTATCGGCACTATTCCAGTATTCGTAATAATCTTGTAGTTCTACTTCTGATTGATTCTGGTGTGCTTTCGTTTCTTGCAGGCAAATAACGTCAGGATCGTACTTTTTTAGAAATTTTTGGAACTCCCCCTTATTCCAGACGGCCCGGATGCCATTTACGTTCCAACTAAATATTTTCATTTCTTATGCGGCAGCTTCCAGCAAGGTAACTCGTTTTTCTAATGTGCGTAGATCTTGGTTTGTTTCAGTAACTGATTTTTTGATAATTTTAATATCTTGCTTTAGTGGTTCAATTTCCTCTTTAACGATTGGCCTGACGCGTGCATCAATAATTACTTCAATGTTTTCTAGTAACCGTGCAAATTTATCGTCAAAATATTCTAATAAAACTTTTGTATCGCTGCTCACAATTGCCCTCCCAAGCTTTGTTTGTGTAAAAAGTGTAACAAATAGGCAGTTTTTATGCTAGAGTGAGTACCTAGAAATGAGTGCAAAGTACAAACGAATACTTTTGAAACTATCTGGCGAACAGCTTGCCGGTGAATATGATTCTGGTATAGATCCAAAGTTTGCGGGTTGGATGGCGGCTGAAATTAAAAAAGCTAGTGAAACTGGCTGTGAAATAGTTATTGTAGCTGGTGGTGGTAATATGGTGCGCGGTGCAGAAGTCTCGGGTCATGGCATCAAGCGTGTTACGGGTGATCACATGGGCATGTTGAGCGGCCTTATTAATTCAATTGCATTGACCGATATCTTCGAAGCGAGTGATCTCAAAACACGCTGTTTGAGTAATATCTTTGCTCCGCAAGTGGCTGAATCGTTTTCCCACCGCTTAGCAGAAAAACACCTGCAAAAAGGCAGAGTGGTAATTGTAGCCGGTGGCATCGGACGGCCATACTTCACCCACGATACGGCAGCGATTAACCTTGCGCTTGAATTACGCTGTGAAGCGGTACTAAAGGCTACTAAAGTTGATGGTGTGTATGACAAAGATCCTGTTAAACACAAAGACGCGAAGCGTCATGAACACATGCCGTTCCAACATGCTGTGGAAAATAAAGACATTATGATTATGGATAAAGCTGCGATGGGGCTTGCCATGGAACACAACATGTCGATCGTTATTTTCGATGCACTAAAAGAGGGTAATATAAAAGCAGTTGTCGAAGGCCAAAAAGTTGGCACCACTATTGCTTGACTCCCTTGACGGCAATATTTTGGATAATTGTCGGTATTAGTATTTTCACCGCCCGAGTGTCAGCAAGTTCGTTTAGTAGAGAAAATTGTGCTAAAGGATTCGGTCGCGTTGTATTTTGGCGCGTTCGACTTGTTTTGAATAATAAGCAATAGCTACGCTTGATATAAATTTGCTAAACAAAGTGTCCTTTTGCAGTGCATGTGCAGATTCGAGTCGGCTCTGCATCGAATGTACTTGTAAATCTGCAGGCATGATACTGTCGATAACTGCACTTGAGGCCGGAGCTTCCGATAAGACTGGTTCGATTTGTTGCTCTATCTCTCCACGCTAAGTAGCTGCTCTGTGAATTTCCATGCATATACCATAAGATAATTACAGCTACAAATCAATAGACTCGCCAACCTTAAGAACTCGCCATTCTTTGCCAGATTCATTGGCCGCAGTGCTCAAGATTCGATAATGAATTTCTTCACCTATTTCAGATAAAAGTGCGTTATGAGTCGGAGCTACTATATCGGCCTTTATGGTCCGGATATTTTCACTTGCCTCTGTAACGCGCAGCCATGGCGCCGAGGCTGGTACGGCGGCGAATACGACTGGTTTATTTGGTTGGGTGTAAGAATCACCAGGGATGAAGAATTTATTGTTAATAAGCACGGCAATGTTCTCAAATCCGTCATAAAGCTCGTGATGGCCACCGAAAAACTCTAAAGTGATGGCGCCTACTTGATATAACTTTTCGATCTGTGGGATAATTACTTCCCTTTTTAATTCTTTGGCAACCTGACTTGTCGTAAACACTTGCATATCTGGGTTTTTGGCAATAATTGCTTCGACCCGCTTTTTGTCAAAATGATCACTGTGAATGTGGGTTATAATCAAAACGTTAATATTAGAGATATTTGTTAGTGACTCCGAGAACTTTCCTGGATCTATT
>JBGSYV010000022.1:0-2438 GCA_041750695.1 Saccharimonadales bacterium (SeqCode)
TACGAACTACTTTTTTAAATTCCAACCTAGAATTAAACCAATAAACAGCCGTGCAATGCAATCCACCGCCATATATCTCGCCAACCTTCATAGGTTCGATCTCTAGAATTAGAATGTAGAGTTTTTCCGAGTGAGCCATGCTTTTATTCTAACTTCTATAATCTATATTCGAAATTCTAATTTTAGTCTTTTTTGCGTTCACGGTAGGCTCCGGTTTCGGTATCTACGCTAATTACATCGTTTTGCTTAATAAATGCTGGTACTTTTACAGTAACCCCGGTTTCAACAGTAGCGTCTTTTAGCACCGAGCTTGTGGTATCACCCTTGACCACATCTTCAGTATAAGTAACTTTCAAAAACACGTTTTTGGGTAATTCTAAGCTAATTACTTGGCCGTTGAACAGCTGTAGCGTAACCTTTCCCCCTTCAAGCAAATATCCGGCTTGATCACCAATAATATCAGCGGGTAGCTCGAACTGCTCGAAAGTATCGTCGTTCATAAAGAAAAATGTTGAGCCATCATTGTAAAGATACTGGACATTTTGATTACTCACATCAGCTGGCTCAACCGCCTCGTTGCCTTTGAATGTTTTATCGAGCACTTTTCCGTCAATCAAACTTTTGATCTTAACATTAACAATTGAACCACCCCGCCCCATAACTTTCTGACCGTACTCTGTGACGCGATAAGGCACGCCTTCATATTGAAAGATCATGCCTTTTTTTAAATCAGTTATACCAAATGCCATCTATACCAGCTCCTCTCTAATAACCTTTTCAATTAAAAGTCTTGCCCCAGACGCAATGTCTGAACGTGTTATCGCCTCATCTAAACTGTAGACTTCCTTTCCCGCTCCTTCAAAGATTTCAAAATCAACATCAGATACTTTAGCAAGAAATAGGTGGTATTGCCTTCCGCCTTCACCACTAGGCGAAGTCTCTCGTTCGGCAGTAATATACAAAAAATCGTCTTTTGTAAGATTCAGTGAGGTTTCTTCTCCTAGCTCACGTTGGACCGCCTCTAACACCGTGCCGTCGCTACTTTCTCTATGCCCGCCGAATAGCCCAAGTAAGCCTGGCGAAGTAGGCGCATCGCTAGTACGACGCTGGAAAATATATTCCTTGTTCGGTAGCTCCAAAAGTGAAACGGCAATTTCTACCATAAATTTCCTTAGTTATTGGCGACAAATGGCAGCATTGCAAGATGACGAGCACGCTTGATTGCTCGAGAAAGCTGTCGCTGTTGGCTCTCGGTTAATCCTGTTTTTTTGCGTGTTTCAATTTGCCCATATACGTTTACGTATCGTTGCAATGTTTTGAAATCTTTGTAATCAAAATAAGCTACGTCTTGTCTTCGTTTAAAAATCTTTCCCATAAAATCTCGCTTCGCTTATGAGACAAAACTACGTTTTTTCTCATCGCTCCGGGCAAAAAATGCGATTTTTGCTCGGGCTGCTCTTTTTCCTTTAAGCAGCGAAGCTTCTCCTTTCCTTAAATTATTGTGCTAATAGGTTTTAACAAATTTTGACTTGTGCAATCTGGTGTGTAAGCCGAGCACAAAATCTGAGCTGTATTTAACATACAGTGAGGATTTTTGACGCAGGTTTACGCCCAGAGTGTGCAGTCAATAATTTGTTAAAACGGGATGTCGTCGAGGTTAATGGCCTCATCATCACCAGAATCCTCAACCACTACATCATCTTTTTGTTTCTTGCTTGGTCCTGGCTGCGGTTTGCTGCTTCCTGCTTGAAAGTCTGATCCGCCGCTGTTTTCTCCGCCACGCCCACCATCTAAGAATGTTACATCACTGGCTTGAACTTCAACTTTGCTTCGCTTTTGGCCGTCTTGTTCCCAACTTCGGGACTGCAATCGGCCCTGTACTAAACATCGTCGGCCTTTGCTTAAGTACTGCGCAACTCGTTCACCAAGTGCCGCCCAAGCGACTACATCGATAAAATCGGTTGCTTCTTGCCACTCACCTGATTGATCTTTATACGATCGGTTCAGTGCTAGGCTAAAACTACAAACGTTTTGCCCATTCGGTGTTTGTCGTAAGTCTGGATCGCGTGTTAAGTTCCCCATCAATATAACTTGGTTAATGCTTCGTGCCATGATTCCTCCTTTTATGATCAGTATACATGTGTCAGTTAGCAGTTTGTATATCCAAACTGTTTACTGTAGTCTGTCTACTCTTCTTTTGCTTCGTCTTTTTCTGCGCGTTCTTTTGCTTTAGACTCACGTTCGGCTTTTTCCGCTTTGGCGGCTTCGGCTTTAGCGACTTCTTTTGCATCGATACGCACAATGAGATACCGCATTACTTCATCAGTAATGTTAAGCGTGCTTTCAATTTTTGCAAGCGATGCCGGCGGCAAATCAACCATATAAAAAACGTATATGGCGTATTCGTGCTTAGCGATTGGATATGCTAGCTTTTTCTT
>JBGSYV010000023.1:0-9318 GCA_041750695.1 Saccharimonadales bacterium (SeqCode)
GACTTTTCGTGTTCATGGTGATGGTGAAACCAATGCAAAAACCCCTCTGCAAAGAAAAATACAATTATTCCGGCGAGCGCAGACAATAATACAGTGTCAATATCTGCAACCGCTACTCCCTCCGGCAATAAATCTAAAAAAACTGCTGCAAGTAACGCACCGGCCGCGAATGGGGTTGCATACTTTGCAAGTGCGGCCGCAGTTTTATGATTTTTGAGGAGTAGCACGCCGCCAGCCAGCGAAACAACACCGCCGATAAATGAAAAAAGTAAGATGTATGTAAATAAACTCATGAATGAAAATATATAGTAGAGTAGATACTATTGCAATTGTGTCGCAATTTGTTTAGAATTTGCCTATGGCCAATACGGTTCAATTACTTACAAAAACACTTAAAAGCAGTGGTTATAGCCTAACCAAGCCCCGTTTGTTAATTTTTGAGCTACTCGAAGGCAGCGACCCGATTAGCATGGCTCGTCTTGTCGAGCTAACAAAAGATAAGATTGATCGAGCGAGCGCATACCGCGTGGTCACACTGTTTGAGAAAATCGGCATCGTACACCGCATTAACATTGGCTGGAAATACAAAATTGAACTAAGCGACTTATTTAATCACCACCATCATCATCTAGCGTGCAACGATTGCGGAAAAATCACCGCCATCAAAGAGCATCAGACAATTGAACGCGCAATTAATGACATTTCAGTCCAAGCCGGCTACCAACCAATCTCGCACCAATTAGAAATCCAAGGACTTTGTGAAGATTGCCAAAAATCATAAAACCCCAGCGGAGTTGCCAGGGTTGATCGGAAGTCTCTCACTTCCTCTTTTATCTTATGCTTAGTTGAAGTATTTTTCAATATAGTAGTCGCCGATATTTTTATCCTTCTACAGTCTAGTATTCTACTTTTTTGATACATATGCGTTATCTTTTATATAATACCGCCAAAGTTTTTGTTGGTTTTCTTTTATACCAATTCGAGTAGCATGGACTATTTTTGTATTTGGAATTGCCGGCGCATCTTCTATCCAAAGCGGTGGTGATTGCAAGTTGTGCTCGTTTTGCTCCTTATTAATTGCAAACGCCTGGCACAGCTTGGCTGGCCCATTGGTCAGCTCCTGGGTCAACTTTTTACCGCGGCGAACCGTCATAATATCAATGCCCTGGGTTGGTTCAACTGCTCTAATAAGCACAGCACTACCATGGCCAAGCTCACCAGTAACAATATTAAAGCAATAATGCATACCATAGGTGAAATACACATATGCCTGGCCAGGCGGTCCAAACATAGGGGAATTCCGAACAGTTTGACCGTTATATGAGTGACTGGCCGGGTCAGTTTGCTCATAAGCCTCAACCTCGACGATCATGCCGGCAACTTGCTCGCCATCAATGCAGCTAATTAAAGTCTTACCAAGCAAATATGGTGCACACTTATAGGCAAGGTCGCTAAGCTTACTAATATCAAAATATCTTCTCTTCACCCTATCAGTATAGCCGTTTCTTAATTAACAGATAATTAAATGTACATACCCTATACATGATCTTTACGGTTTTCTGATAGAATATTTTTAGTGAAACAATCAAAATTCAGTATCGTTCAAAGATTTTGTTTATTCTTTTATCGTCATATCCTTTTTAGCGCATCATTATGGATCAGCGTTATTGTTTTTGGGGCGCTGTCTTACGGCGTGTTCATGCAAAAACAGGGATTCCCCAACATTGAGGTGCCAGTAAGCGTTGTACGGGCTGATTATTTTGTAAACGATAAAGAACTAGTTGACCGGGAAATCACCAAGCCACTACTTGAAACAATTCAAGAACAAGATAATGTCACGGCTGTGAGCGCCACCACGACTGCTAATAACGCAATTATCGTAGTGGAGTATGAAGAGGGTGTTACCTCCCAGGCTGGTTCAGATGAAATACAACGGGCCAGCGAAGATATCACCATTCCCGAACAAACCACTCTTTCGTTTGAAGCAATCAACGCTGCACAATTTAACAACCGTTATGATGTTTTACTTTCGGTGTCTTCTAGTGAACTATCCTACCAAGAACTATCAGTAGCTGCTGCCGGCATTGCCGATGAGATTCAATCAAATATAGATAATGTAGAGGTCGAATCAATCAGCCCATTTGAAGCGGGGACAAATCCCCTTACAGGAGAATCGGTAGAGCAACAATCTAGGTTCGATTGGTTTGGTGAATCAAACTCTGAAAACAACGGCTTGATAATAAACCCGAGTGTCACGGTTGGGATCATAAGTCCCGAAGGTGTTGATGTTATCGATTTCAACGCCGAACTAGAAGAGGTAATCGAATCGATACGTCAAACCGGCCAATATGACAAAGTATCCGTTACCATATCCGCTGATTTTGCCAGTACCGTTGAACAACAACTCAATCTATTGCAAGGAAGTCTTGGAGCGGGACTATTAATTGTAGTCTTGATATGTTGTGTATTTATTGGCTGGCGGGCAGGTCTGCTTGCAGCGACTGGTATGTTGGTTTCGCTCCTTGCTGCAATTGGTGTGCTGTTTGCTGTTGGAGTTACTTTAAACACCATTACGCTATTTGGACTAATTCTGGCTCTTGGCTTGATAGTTGATGACACAATTATCATGGTTGAGGCCGTGGATGCCGCCCGGAAAGAAAAACTCAGTCTGCCGCTATCCATCCGGAGAGCTGCGAAGCGTATTGCACTCGCTAGCTTAGCAGGAACCCTCACAACAATACTTGGTTTTGCACCACTGCTATTCATCACTGGGATACTTGGTGAATTTATCCGGGTTCTCCCAATTACTATTATCGTTTGTTTGGCGGTTTCGCTAGTCGTCTCCTTATCGTTCATTCCATTTGCTGGCCGTTGGCTGTCATCAAAACCAGCGCGCAAGTCACCACTTGACCCGATCCGAAAATTAGAAGTTAAAGCCGCTGGGTTCTTGTCCGGAATAATTCTGTCTGCCAACACCACTCGCAAAAAGGCAACTCGGGCAAGCCTTGCTATTTTGTTTAGCCTGGTAGTAATTGGGGCAACGGGCCCGCTCTTCCAGCAGCTTCAGTTTGACATCTTTCCACCAACCAAAGACAGCAATACTTTACTTGTTGAGTATAGCTTTTTACCACAAACAACAATTGAAGATGCGATCGAAATCACACAGAACGCAAACAACATAATTGCCGATACTCAGGGTGAGTATGTTGAAAACCTATCCTATCTTGGAACCGCCAACCAACGTAGTGCAGCCATGCGGATAGATCTAATACCATTTACTGAGCGAAACGTGACCTCCCATCAACTTATCGAATCGCTTGATGATTCCTTGGCGGATATCGGAGCGGGTAGAATATCTATCAGTCAACTAGACGCCGGACCACCACGGGATCAATACCCATTTAAAGTCCAAATTGCGGCTGATGATCCGCAAAAAGCCCAGGAAGCTGCAGGCTTGCTAGCCACACATCTGAATGGCCTTACTCTGGAACGCCAAAACAACACGTCAGCCTCAATCTCAGAAGTTGAATCTGTTGGTGAACAGCAAACAATTCGCCGAATAAACGGAGATCGTATTGTTGAGGTTCAAGCAGCATTTAGTGACGATGACGTGTCGGCACTAGTTCAACTCGCCCAAGCCGAAGTTGAGCAATTTATAGAGAATTCCGAAAACACCGCCGGCTTAGAGCCAGATTCTTATAAGTTTGATTTTGGCATAGAGTCAGAAAACCAAGAATCGTTCAATGGCGTGTTACTGGCCTTTCCATTTTTGTTAATTGCGATGTTTATTCTGCTGGTATTGCAGTTCCGTTCCATCGTCCAGCCAATATTAATCTTATTTGCTGTTCCATTTAGCTTCTTCGGAGTTGCACTGGGACTAAATCTCACCAACAACCCGCTTAGCTTTTTTGTAATGATTGGGTTCTTTGCCCTTATCGGTTTATCGGTGAATAATTCCATACTACTAACTGACTATGCAAACCAGGCCCGGCGGGACGGAAAATCGCCAAGAGAAGCCGTCGCCTTTGCTGTTCGTGAACGCACCCGACCATTATTAACAACTACCGTTACCAGCGTGTTTGCGCTGGTTCCACTTACGTTGAGTGACCCTTTCTGGGAAAGCCTGACCGTGACAATTATGTTTGGGCTGGTTTCTAGCGCAATGCTCGTTTTGATCGCATTTCCGTATTATTATTTGGTACTTGAAGCCGTTCGTAGCCGGGTAAACATTAAACGCCTATTCACAAAAAAGCATTAACACATTACAGTAATACCTGTAACTACAAAAAAGGAAACTAAATAAATTATGGAATTAACCATTTTACTCACCTTAGCAGCCGCCCTGTCTATCAATGAATTCTTACACGTATTTGCTGAAGTCACCAGTACACGCCAGAAGGTTGCCCGATTATCGGCCTACATAAACAAACAGCCTGCCAAAGAAATGCCTATTAAGATCGACACCCGGCTAAAATCATATGCTGTTTCATTAGTGTTGTTCATTCTCATCACCTCACTAAGTTTCGGTTTGCTGCTCTGGCTGGATCTAGGATCAGAAACGTTAGTGAAAATTATTATTGGCATGCTTATTGGGAGTTACGCTGTTGCAGCAATTGGCTTTGATAAATATCATGTCGAGATAGAAAAAGTAACAAAACCGTTTATGAAAAAGCGAAAGTAGATATATGGATTCAACTGATCAACAAGATCACCCGCCACGAATCAGGAACATCATAGCGCTTGGCATACTTGTCATCGCCGTAGGAGTTGTGTTTTATCACATTGTTGAGAATTTATCTTGGGTCGATGCTATATATTTTAGCGTCATTACACTAATGACCATCGGTTATGGCGATATAACACCTCAGACGGAGATCGGTAAAATATTTACCACCGTATATGTGTTGATCGGCATTGGTATACTTGCAGGTATCGTAAACTACCTTATCAAGCGCGCTGCTATAGAAAAAATTGCACACCGACACAAAAAAAACCATCACAAAGAATAATCAATACCAATGCTAGGGTGGTAAGCTAGACGTATGGAGCTGCATAAACCACTCGCTGATCGAATCCGTCCACAAAAACTTAGTGAGGTAATTGGTCAATCACACTTACTAGGCCCGAATAAAATTCTCCGGGAAATTATCAAAAAGAAACAGCCAGTCAATGTAATATTCTGGGGACCACCGGGGAGCGGGAAAACAACTCTTGCTAGAATAATGGCAGCTGAAACAAACGCCGATTTTATAGAAATCTCAGCGGTTACGGCTGGAATTGCAGATGTAAAAAATATCACAAAGCGTGCAGAGCAGAACCAACGGCTCAACATGAAAACACTGGTCTTTGTGGATGAGATTCACCGCTTCAATAAAGCCCAGCAAGATGCATTTTTACCACACGTTGAAAGTGGGCTGTTTCACTTAATTGGTGCCACGACAGAGAACCCAAGCTTTGAAGTAATCACCCCGCTGTTATCACGAAGCCGAGTGGTGGTTTTAGAGCCACTGACCAAAAAAGACTTAATAACGGTACTGTCTCGCGCCGCTAAATCGCTCTCTATTGATAAACGAATCGGTAAAAAAGAACTATCCCTCATTGCCGAACTTGCCGGGGGTGATGCTCGTGTCGCACTCGGAACGCTGGAGCTAACAACCCAGCTGACAACCAAGCAAATTACAGCAGATGTAATAAAAGTAGCCGCTCAGCGCAAGCTCCCTGGTTACGATAAAGGCGGCGAATATCACTACAATATAATTAGCGCGTTCATAAAAAGTTTGCGTGGCAGCGATGCCAACGCAGCGCTCTATTATATGGCTCGCATGCTTGATGCTGGCGAAGATCCAAAATTCATTGCCAGGCGGATGGTGATATTTGCCAGCGAAGACGTTGGGCTTGCGGCGAGTGCTGCATTAAATATTGCAGTAAGCACCTTTATGGCGGTAGAGCGAATCGGCATGCCAGAATGTGAATATAATCTGTACCACTGCGCAATAGTACTTGCCAAGACCAATAAATCAAGAACTGTTGCTGATGCTATGAGTAATGCTAAGCAAGCTGCAAAGGATTATCCTGATGCCGCCATACCACTACACCTTCGAAACGCACCAACCAAACTAATGAAGAATCTTGGATACCAAAAAGATTATCAGTGGCAAGCTGATTTTACACCTGAAAAAGGTTTTATGCCAAAAGGGGTAGAAGATATTGATATTGTGCCGAACTAAAAAGTGATCGATAAATAAAGCTCGCGTGGGTTACCAGCCGCCACCTCCACCTCCACCACCACCGCCGCCAGAGAATCCACCACCAGAAAATCCACTGCCGCCACCGGAACTGCTCGGCGGGCTAAAACTTGAAGCAGCGGATGATGAAAATCCAGAAAGTGATGATGCTAAGTAAATTGCACTAAAGTTTCCGGTGCCGCTATACCACGTTGGTGGTTCGGTGTAGACTTGTTCAAACTCTTTTGCCCAGCTCTTTTCTATGCCAAATAGCACGGCGTAGGGAAGCAGTTTCTCAAACAATTTCACTTGGTTTTCTGGCTTGGTGGGATCACCGTATTGCCGCACGCCTTCTGGGCTTTGTAAAAACGATAGCCGATCTGCCTCAGCAAGCTTAATATAGTCCCGCATCCCTAACAGATACTCTTTGGTTTCAACACCATTTTGAGTTCTTGCTGGCATATACTTCGCGCTCAAGCCAAACAAAAACGCGCTTAGCCCTAAACCGATCGCAAATGTAGGCAAGAAAAATAGCAACAAACCAGCAAAAACCGCCAAAACAACAGTTATGGTCGCATACGACTTGCGGGCTGTAGCCGGGTTATTTGCAAAATATCCACGGCCAAAGACCTTCCGGCCGGCTTGTTTATCCAGTGCTTTTACGTCTTTATATAGTGTGCTTTTTAAGGAGCTCAGCGAAACGCGCTTCCCGGGCGTTGGGGCGGTACCAAACAACATGGTTATCACTTTTTTTAGTTCGGCGTCCATTTTATCTGGCAAATGCGTAAGCTCCAGCTCGTACTCCTTGCTTTTGCTGATTTTTCCAATCAACCCTTTTTGAGTAGTTTCGTGAATCGCGATATAACCAGAAACAGCTAAATCAATAATTGCGGCGGTTGTCCCGCGGCTATTAACGTGCTCGTTAACAATTACGTTTGCCATTATTATATTTATGTCCTTTGGTGGCGTGAATTGTGGCACAATCACCCCTTTTCCTTTCGGGTCTCGGCCACTCTTTCGCCACCTATGGTATACATACCCCGCGGTTAACAACGGAATACCGATAAGTCCGATCCCGTGAAGCACCATAACGATACGGCGTGCAACTAGTGCCGCATGATCGGGCTGGAACACTCCTTCATCAAAACCAAGAACAAATGTTAATGTGGAACGTGGCCCCAAACCAGTAGTACTAATAGTTACTAATTGACCATCCTCTGCGGCTTGCGTGCTAACATTGCAGGTCCGGCCAGATGCATTAATTGTGTTGGCGAAGCATTCGTTTCGGGGTTGCAGGTCTTGAGCGATAGCGGCTGGAATATGGACCCGAGCAGTAACTCGATCTGTCGGCTGTGGCCACTGATCGCCGTTTACATCCCAATATAATTCGCTATGAGTTTCCTGAAAATTAATTACGTTTTTTATTTGATATTCAATTATGTAGGTAGTCTCGCCGCGCACAAACTTATTTGGGTCACCAATTCTTAACACAAGGTTATCGTTTTCAGTTGAGGATGTATATTGATACGGGCTGTTATTCTGATCCGTAACACTAAGGATTTTTAGCGAAACATCATTATCAAGATACGTTTTGGGAATTGCCCGCAGTATTCCCCTATTTTGATCAAACTCTGGAAACAGCGCCGTAATACTTTCTCGCACCCGCATTGTTGCAATGTCATTCTCATCCTTATCCAGATAGTAATCTGCTTCAAAATTAGTGATTCTAAAGTTCTGGGTGTTTTGGGCCAAGGCCGGAGTGGCAAGACCGCCGAATATAAGAATTGTTAGAACAAGTACAGATACAAGTTGGACTATTTTTTTCATATAGTATGTATTATTACACACTTACCCATAAATCTAATGCTTGGTTTTAACTGGTGATTCCAGAAATATTTTGCTACAATCAATCTGTTTATTGATGATATTGGGGTGTCGCCAAGTGGTAAGGCACATGGCCCATTGCTCAAAGAGCAATAAAGTGTACATTCGTCCATTGGACCAGAACATTCACATACAAACCAGATATGCTATCAAACATATTCAACGTTGGGGTGTCGCCAAGTGGTAAGGCACATGGTTCTGGTCCATGCATTCGGGGGTTCGAATCCCTCCACCCCAGCCAAGTGTTACAAATGGCTTCCTCAGCCTGTTCCCGTATCTGTTGAGGCATGGTTCTAACCTTGTCCAGCTCTTCTCTCAGATTCTTAGCTTCTTTTTTGATTGGAATTAGCCAGTCGTTATCTGTTAATTGTAAGGTTCTATCCAATAAGACAGGGTTCTGACCAATTGCTAGTAAAACTTCTCTTTTATCAGCTAAATCACCCTCAAGGAACTTTTGATTAGCATTGGTCAGCGTGTGCAACGCTTTACCAATATATTCGTACCAATTTTTTGCTCGATCTGCTATATCTGCTTGCTCTTGTATTCGCTCTTCAAGCTGTTTACGCAGTGGCTTACTCTCAAAGGCATATTCTTCTTCAGTGATTAAGCCTTTCGTAGTCATCTTAAGGAGTTTATCGAGCTGTTGCTCAATGCTCTTCATAGACTTAAACTGCATGGTTTGAACATCATTACGCTCGTTAATTTCTTCGTCAGCCATCTTATCTAAAGCCCGCATACCCCATTCACATAGCTTTGGATTAATCTCATAATCGTCAATCAGATTATTAAGCAGACTAAACAGTTCTTCTTCTTTAAGGCCTTGCTGATTGCAGGGCTTCTTCTTTGTGCAATGGTAATAGGTATGATAATTGATGCCACCATTAACTAGCTTCTTTTGCTTTGTTTCGGCAGTAATCATACAACCGCACTCACCACAGCGTATGAAACCTTTAAGTGCAAATTGTTTGCTTGCGCAGAGTCGAGGCTTACCATTTTTACCAAGTAACTTCTGAACTTGGTCATACTCTTCCATCGTAATCATCGGCTTATATGTTGCTTTATGAAACTTGCCCTCTTCGTAAGGGTCAGGTACCCAGCCTGCATAACGTGGGTTTCTAAATATTCGATAGAGTGAGGTTCGATTTAGCTCAGCACCACCGCTTCTCCTTCGCTTAATAGTTATGTAGCCCCAATCCTCATTGACCATTCT
>JBGSYV010000024.1:0-3223 GCA_041750695.1 Saccharimonadales bacterium (SeqCode)
AACCCAAAAAGCCGAGGAAATCATTCACGGCAGTGGCTTTTTTGCGCTGATATTACTTTTTATTCTGATTACGATTGTTGACGTACGAAGGTTTTTTTAATCAATGAAGCATTCCAAATCAGGGTTGGCACCAGGGAAGACCATTTCTGCAGCTGTAGCTAAGTCACCGCAAAAACCAAAGTTTTATAGCCCGATAGCAACAATAGTTTTTACTGTGTTGATATTCTTCGGGGCACAGCTTCTGGCGGCAATACTTTTGATGTTTTACCCGGCAATTAACGGTTGGAGCGAACAGCAAATCGAGGGTTGGTTTAATGAGACAGCCACGCAGTTTCTGACTGGAGTACTGATCTATGGCCTGGTGATGATTTTCGTCACCTTCGCGCTCAAGCTGAAAAAACGAACTCTTGACAGTATTGGGTTGTCCTGGCCACGATTTTCAGATGCTGGTTGGGCGCTGGCTGGATTTGGCGTATATTTTATGATCTTTTTAGTACTGGCGGTTTTGGCATCCGTTGTGTTCCCGGGGATTGATTTTCAGCAAGAGCAACAGATCGGCTTTGATGGTGTTGAGCAGAATTATCAACTCATTTTTGTGTTCATTAGTTTGGTTATTCTGCCGGCAGTGGTAGAGGAGGTGCTGACAAGGGGGTTCTTATATAAAGGTCTGAGGGGCCGGCTCTCCATCGTTCCTGCAGCGCTTATAACTAGCGTGATATTTGCGGTTGCTCATCTTCAGTTTGATGCTGATGCACCACTGCTTTGGGCAGCAGCTATTGATACATTCGCATTGTCATTGGTGCTGGTTTATTTATACGAGAAGACCGGCCGCTTAGGCGCACCAATTTTGCTTCATATGTTAAAAAACGGAATCGCTTTCACGCTCCTGTTTATTATCGGTGTAAATTAGTGTATAGTTTGTTTTCGTAATGATTATTTTACAATTATTCGAGCTAGAGGTACCGACACCGCCCATCTGGGCGTAAGTTAGTAATTGCAAAAATAATTGTGAACACAACTCGCCCTTCAAAAATGAAGGGCATTTTTAATGGAGAAAATAATGAAAAAACTAGAAATTGTTAAAGCGGAAGAAGACGCAATATTTATAAGTTTAGATGACGCACTGTTTTTAGAAGAGTTGTCAATATCTGAGTTAGAAACGTATGAAGCGATGACTCCACAAACTGGCATTGATGGCATGGTAAAGGGTGCTCTTAAAAGAGTGATAAATGTATCTCTGCCAAACGATCAAGGATGGTACAATGGTTCAAAAGGAAGAAAATAAATGAAACTATCGAAGTTATTTACCAAAACCCGTAAAGAAGTGCCAGCTGATGAGGTTTCGCGAAACGCGCAACTGTTGATTCAGGCCGGTTTTGTGCACAAAGAAATGGCCGGTGTATACGTGTATTTGCCACTTGGTAAGCGGGTTCTGGACAATATTTCCCGCGTTATTAGGGAGGAAATGAACAAAGTGGAGGGTCAAGAAGTACAAATGTCTGTGCTGCAGCCAAAGGAGCTTTGGGAGAAAACTGATCGTTGGGATGATAAAAAAGTCGACAACTGGTTCAAGACAAAACTAACCAGTGGTACGGAGTTGGGTGTTGGCCTCACCCACGAAGAGCCAGTCGTAGACGTACTCAAAGATTACGTCAGTTCGTACAAGGACTTACCGCTATCTGTGTATCAAATCCAGACAAAGTTTCGCAATGAACTGCGTGCTAAGAGTGGCTTACTTCGTGGCCGTGAATTCACCATGAAGGATATGTATTCGTTTGCGCGCAACCAAGAAGAGCACGATGAAATATATGAACGTGTTGCTGGGGCGTATCACAAAGTGTATGAGCGACTGGGGCTTGGTGATGTAACATTTCGTGTTAAGGCTGACGGCGGTATATTTACAGAGCGTTACAGTGACGAATTTCAGACAATAACGGATGCAGGTGAAGATACGCTGTACCACATTCCTGGTACAGACGAGTATTTCAACGAGGAAGTGGTGCCAGCGCAGGCTTCGCCACTCGATGATAGTGAAGAAGAGAAGCCCTACCAAGAAGTGGAAGGCAAGGGTCTTATCGGTGTAGAGCCACTCGCAAAGTTTTTGAAAATCCCCGTAGAAAAAACAACGAAAACGATGTTGTTTGTCACAGATAAGGGGGATGTTGTTGCTGCCGCAGTTCGCGGCGGTTACGATATTAGCGAGATCAAACTTCGAAAAGTTCTAGGTGCACAACACCTTACTCTAGCCGATGAAGCAACGGTTAAGCGTGTAACAGGTGCGGAAATTGGGTATGCAGGACTTATTGGTTTGCCAAAAGAGGTTAAAACTGTTGTTGATGAGTCTTGTGCGAATCGTACGAACTTCGAGATGGGAGCTAATAAGACCAACTATCATAGTAATAATGTAAATTGGGGTCGTGATTTGCCTGTGCCAGACAAGTTCCATGATATCAAAACTGCGAAGCCTGGTGACATGGATCCTGGTTCTGGTCAGGTCTACGATACTTTCCGCGCTGTTGAGGTTGGTAACATTTTTCCGCTTGAGACAAAATACACGGATGCCCTGGATTTATACTATAGTGATGAATCTGGGCAACAGCAGTCGATTATTATGGGTTGTTATGGTATCGGCATTAGTCGGCTTGTAGGAACGATTGCCGAGAAGTTTGCAGATGAGAAAGGGTTGGTGTGGCCGGCTAATATCGCGCCTGCACAAGTTTATTTAGTTCGGATTGGTGACAAAAAAGAGGTTGTCAAACTGGCAGATGATTTGTATCATAGCTTGCAAGATAAAAACATAGAAGTTCTGTACGACGATCGCGATGTTCGGCCAGGTGAAAAATTTGCAGATGCAGATCTTATGGGCATACCATATAGAATTGTCGTGAGCGAAAAGACGCTTGCCGAGGGTAAGGTAGAGCTCAAAGAACGAACAAAAAGTGACACCCGTTTAATAACTAAAGAAGAGGCGATAAAATTGCTGGCATTGCGCTAGTATGGTTGCTATAATAAGCGTCCGGTTGGCTCTCAAGCATAACCAGTAACGAAAAGAGGAAAACTCATGAAAAAACAATTCCATTTAACCAAAGACGGCATTGACGAGCTGAAGATTGAGCTGAAAGAGCTCATTGCTGAACGTGGTCCTATTGCTGAACGCCTTAAAACTGCCCGAGAGTTTGGTGATTTAACAGAAAACGCTGAATACAGTTCTGCTCGCCAGGAG
>JBGSYV010000025.1:0-8836 GCA_041750695.1 Saccharimonadales bacterium (SeqCode)
ATCGTGATAGTGATGAGATTACGCTTGAGCTTGATGAACAGCCAACCGAAGGAAATGCCTTAGTCGTTCTTCATGCTCATAGAAGCAACCTAGGGTTTTTCACTTATCCTGACGATTTTAATGTCGATCACGTCTATGAAGATGAGAATGGCAGTACATCAGCAATAAGAGTCTATACTAAAGTTGCAAGCCAGGATGAGGTGCTTTCTTTTGCCTTCACTAAGTCAAACCCACAAGTTTACGGAAATATTGTAATTGCTGAATATGCTGGGCTTGATGTCGAAGATTCCGCAGAGCAAATTATCAATATCTCTGCCACTAACGCTCAATCGATGCAAATCGGACCTTCTGATATGCCAGAAAGTAGTAAAGGTGTGGCTTTTGCTGGCTTGGAACTAACAGCATCTAGTAGCGGTGGAGTGTCTGTTAGTTTTCCTTTCATTTCAATGCAGACTTCAGCTATAGGCGCACTGGCTCAAAAAATTTTCACCGAGCCTGAAGCAATAACCGCTAACTTTGGCTGGTCAACGCTCCGTCCAAATATGGGCTCGCTAGTGATTTACCCTGCTAAAGAAAGCCTAACGTTTGAGCATGAAACTGATATTTCATATAGCGGTAGTAGTGGTTCAGCAGCCTTGACTACTCAGTCAGATGATGCGGCACTTGTGCAATCAATAAACGTAGAAGATACCAATAAGTATACTTTGTCTGTTTATGCATACACTGACGGGAGTGAAGTCACTTCTAGTGACGCTCAGCTCTTCCATAACGGAAATGCTATCGCAACAACCTATACAGATAGTGGTGATGGTTGGTATCGATTGAGTGCCATAATTGATGGTGCAAATGAAGATAGAGATTACGGACTGCAAGTTAAGTCGAATAAAGTGGTGTATGTCGATGATTTATCGCTATCGAGTTTTGCAACGAATGGTACGTTAACATCTAGCGTGTTTGACCTAACTTTTGGCGGGAAATGGGAAGAGCTAGTGTATCAAACATCTCGCGCCGAAGACGTTTCGGTGAAAGTCCGAACTGCCGATAATGCCGATATGAACGGTGCGCCAGATTTTGCGGGTTGCCCTGCCCTTGCCTCCGCAACAGTACTAGAGGGCCAGACTTGTATGACGAATGATCACCAATTTGTGCAGTACCAAGTTACCTTAGAAAGTGATGGTGCTACAACACCAGTATTTGAGGATCTGCAACTGCAATACAGTCCGTGGGATTCTGTTGCGCCAGTTGTTAATGCATCTGCTTTGGCCATGCGAAAAGCAGTTGGCGAAGATTACGTTGATAGTAACGAATGGACAAATGGTTCCGCACCGTATTTTGAATGGACAGCCGGTGAAGACGATGCCGAAGGCAGTGGCGTAAAAGGATATTGCTTATATCTTGGCCAGGATCAAACGGCCGACCCAGCTATTACGCAAGGATTATTGGGCGATTCGCCGATAGATACTGGGAATGCATGTCAGTTTGCGGTGGCAAGCAATAATGTAAACTTGGCTTTGAATGGATATATCGAAACGGCGATGTCTACCTCAAATGATCCGTATTACCTAAGCGTCAAAATAATTGATAACGCTAACAATGTATTTGAGGGCGAAAGCGCACAGTTTCAGTTTAGGTTTGATAACACCCCGCCAGCTAACCCAGGCTTCATAAATGCACCATCACAGTTTGTGGCAACCAAAGAAGTTACTTTTACTTGGCCAACCAACGGGAATGATGCGCCAAGCGATGGTTTTTCCGGGCTTGCTGGGTTGCAGTATCGAATTGGCCCTAATGGCCCGTGGTATGGTGGTGGCGAAAATGGCGCTGGACTGTTAGAAAACAACGGTACGTATACTACCCGCGAAAACCCAGATTACCAGCATATTAATGAAGGTAATAATATTATTTACTTCAGAACCTGGGATAACGCAGGCAACGTTACGCCTACCTACATAACAACAGTATTAAAGCTTAATACCAGTGCTCCGAGTGGTCCTCAAGATCTGGTTGCTACGCCACAAACAAATACGCAAAACAGCTTTGCGTTTTCATGGACTCCGCCGAGCTCTTTTACGGGTGCCGCAAATACCCTGACCTATTGCTATACGATCAATACCCTGCCAACGGTTAATAATTGTACGTTTACTCCTGCTGGTGTTACGAATCTTGCTGCGGGGGCCTACGCCACGCAGCCTGGAGATAACACCTTTTATGTGGTGGCGCGTGACGAAGCTGGGAATATCAACTATGCGACGGCCTCGAATACTACTTTTACCGCCAACACCGCAGCTCCTGGCATGCCGCTTAATCTAGAAATCGCCGATGTTTCTACCAAAGAAACAGCGACTTGGCGATTAGCGCTGTCCTGGAACGAACCGGCAGATGCCGGTGCGGGTATTGCGAGCTACCGGATTTTCCGCTCCACGAATGCGGTGAATGGCTTTGCGCAAGTAGCAACAACTGCCGGGGCTAGTTTTGTAGATGGTGCCGGACTTAGTTCTACGCCGTATTTTTACCGGATTCAGGCTTGTGATAGCGCTAACAACTGCGGTGCGTTCACTTCTGTTGCTTCCGAAACCCCAACCGGACGATTCACCGAGCCCGCTAGTCTAGTGAGTCAACCGGTGGTGACAGTGAGTACCCGGAGCGCGACGATCCGCTGGGTTACTGATCGAAATAGTGATAGCCGGGTGCAATACGGCTTTGAGAGCGGAAACTATTTTGCAACCGAGGCTGCTTCTTCTGAGCAAACTACCTCTCACCAAATTTCGCTCAATAACCTTGATGCCGGCCAAACTTACTTTTATAAAGCCCGATGGACGGACGTGGATGGGAATATCGGTACAACCAGCGAACTGTCGTTTACTACCCTGCCCGCTCCTCAAATTAAAGACGTGGAAATCCGCCGGCTTACCACCACCACTGCGACTATCCAGTTCACCAGTAAAGATGCCACACAAGTAAAGCTATATTATGGTAAAACCGAAGCGTTTGGTGGGCTGACAGAATTAAACACCTCTTTGGCTGAATCGGAATATACCGTTGAGTTAACTGGTCTTGATGATGGTGCTCGGTATTTCTATGCCTTGCACCCCGTGGATGCCGATAATAACGAATACAAAAGCGCCCGGCTTGATAGTTTTGAAACGCCGCCGCGCCCGCGAATAACCAACGTGCAGTTTGAACCACTAGCCGATGAGCCAACTAGCACTCAGCGGATTACCTGGGATACTAACGTGCCAGCATCGTCATTCTTGCGGTACACACCCGATGGTGGTGTAGAAACGGAAGTCACTGAATCACGATTAAAAACAAATCATGAAGTTGTGGTGCGTGATTTACTCGACGATACCAGCTATTCATTCGTGGCTGAATCACGTGATAAGGATGGGAATATTGCTCTTTCTGATCCGATCACTATGCGGACAGATGTGGACACACGGCCACCGGGGATAAGTGAAATGCTCGTTGAAACATCAATCCGCGGAACCGGTGCTGAAGCGAGGGGTCAAATAATTGTCTCCTGGCGAACAGACGAGCCGGCTACTAGCCAAGTTGCCTACTCCGAGGGGTCCAATGCCACGCAGTTTAATAACCGCACGGCGCAGTCTTCTAGCCTGTCTATGGAACACATTGTGGTGGTTTCCGATCTTGCGACTTCTCAGGTGTATAGCGTTATACCAATTTCTGCCGACGAAGCCGATAACGAAGCAAGTGGCGAGTCAGAGTCGGCAATCATTGGCCGATCTACCGATAATGTAATGACCATTGTGCTTAATACGCTCAGGAAAGTGTTTGGGTTTTAAGATGTCAGATACCTCAATTAACCCTTCTCACCAGGATAAATCAGCAGTTCAGCCATCTGGCAACCACACCCCTATCGTGCAAGTACATAACGTTAACCAGCGTTTTAGGGTTGGTGAGGCGGATGTACAGGTGCTTAGCGGTGTAAATTTCGGGATAGATGCGAATAGTTTTACGATAATTTTTGGCGCATCTGGTAGTGGTAAATCAACCCTACTTAATATTATTGCTGGCTTGCAGCACCCCAGCGAAGGCATAGTGCAACTAAGGGGTGACGATGTGTATAAATTACATCCTGATGATTTGGCACGATTTAGGGCAAATAAAATTGGCTTTGTGCAGCAATCAAATTACTGGATAAATAGTCTGAATGTTTTAGAAAACGTCTCCATGCCGTTGTTCTTTTTGGGCTATTCCCGGGCAAAAGCGGCAAAGCTCAGCATGCTGGCACTTGAAAGAGTAAAGATGGTGGAATATGCCAAAAAGAGCCCGTTGCTTTTATCCAGTGGTGAGCAGCAGCGAATCGCCATGGCGCGTGCACTAGTAAACGATCCTCTATTGATAATTGCCGATGAGCCAACCGGAAGTTTAGATACTAAAAACGGTGATAGTATTATTGATATTTTGCTTGAAAGCCAGACTGAGTTTAAGCGGACAATTATTTTAGTGACACACAACATGGAGTATATATCTCTAGCGGACAACTTATTGCAGATATCTGACGGTCAGGTTAAAACTATTGCTAAGGATAAAACTGCCGATGCCGCCGGCACTGTTATGCAAGAAGTCAGAGATCGAATTGATCATTTATCAAAGGTGAAACAACATGCAGCATCAAAATAAACAGCAGCAAAAGTACACTTCAATCCCCTTGGTTGTTTTGGTGTATTTAGCGTGGCAGAGTTTATCAAGTAAAAAACTGCGAAGTGGTCTTACTATTGCTGGAATATCGGTGGGTATTGGCGCAATCTTCTTCTTATTCTCCCTGGGACTGGGTTTACAGAATTTGGTCACCGGCGAGGTCATTGGGAATCAATCCGTTCAATCGATTGATGTCCAGACGCCAAATTCACGAATCCTATCATTAGATGAAGACGCACTAGATTCTATGCGTTCATTTGATGGCGTGGAGAGCGTCAGTGGGGTCTATACCTTTGCCGGTGGCGTGACGGTTGATGGGAGTGAGACTGATGTTGTGGTGTACGGCATTGATCAACAATACCAAGAGCTTACCGATTTGTCTTTGGTGGCCGGGCGAAACCTTACTGCCGAGGATACTAACAGTGTGATTATCAATACAGCTAGTCTCGAGGCGATTGGTATTTCTGAAGATCAAAAAAGCGTTATTAACCGAGAAATCCAAGCAATCATTCCGATCAGTAATGACGATGCAACAGCTTCAGAAATCAATCAGTCGTTCACCATTGTAGGTATTATTGATTCTGGAGCTGGTAGTGAGTTGTTTATTCCAGCTAGCAATTTCTCTGATATCAACGTGCAGAATTATTCAGGTGCAAAAATCTTGGCTGCCGATATTGAGGTTATTCCAACGATTCGTCAGCAGATTGAAAGCCAAGGGTTTGAAACTGTTGCTCCTGTTGACACGCTAGAGCAGATTAATCAGATTTTCGTTTATTTTAATCTTATCTTGGTAGGTTTTGGCGCGATTGGGATGGTTGTAGCGGTGCTTGGGATGTTTAACACGCTGACGATTTCGCTTTTAGAGCGAACACGGGAGATTGGATTAATGATAATCCTTGGTGGTAGGCATAAAGACATGCGGTATTTGTTTATTATTGAGGCGGCGTTACTGTCGCTACTTGGATCGTTCTTTGGGATGTTCTTGGCGGTGCTTGCCGGAAAAGGTGTGGATGTAATTATGAATGGATTAGCACGTGGGCGATCTGTTTCAGAGAGCTTCTCGCTCTTCTCTACTCCACTATGGCTGTTTGTAGCGTTACTTTGCTTTATGTTACTAGTTTCGTTGCTAGTGGTGCTATTGCCGGCTCGCAGGGCTGCTCGAATCAGCCCAATAGACACCCTTCGCCGCGAATAATACCTACTGATTCAACCGGCGTTCTAGTGAGCAATGACGGAATTGCTAATTCCAGAGGGTTGTGATATAGTATATTCTATTATTAGGATATGAACTGGGCGGAAACTACAATCGCTGCAGTCGATTATGAATAGGAGTTATCAAGTGGCTAGTGCTCAAGAATTATTTAACCCCACCGGTGCAGAATTTACGCAGATCGAATATCCATTGGCTGTTCTTCCGGATGAAGCTAGAACCGTTGCCGCAAAGTTTAATCACGCAGACCCAGAAAAAATATTAGCGGAACTCGAAACAGCCCGAAGAACCGATCCCGAAACTGGTATTGGATTCGGCATGATTGCTAGGCCCGGTGATTCTAGGACTGATGCCATTGTTCAGTTTCACTCCTATGCAAATGGTCCAACAGATAATTTTCTCGGTCGTGCTCTATTTATTAAAGAAGTTGCTGACGAAATCGGTTTTCACGATGAGGAAGGAAATGCACTTCCGGTGTATTCATTTGGCGCACCATCTTCAAGCTCGAGCTTGAACGTATCCAGAGCAGATATAGGATCTGTCCGGAGGGGTGATTTTGCTCCAATTGCTATTCCAAATTTGGATTTAGTTCGTCGGATGGGGGTTGGTAGGGTTGCCTGTGTCGCTGCGTCACTGGGTGCTGCGGTTGCACTATCTGCCGCTGGTGAGGCTGATCAAATGGGAATTGATGTACTCAGTCTTACTGTGGCTTCGCTTCCGAACATCGTTGATCGTAAACCGTGGCTGGAATTACTACCTGCTTTTAACAGCCAGGCAGCAAACATGTCAGGAGCTTTAGAAAACGGTGGGGTTGATTTATTCACCGAACTACACAAAGGTGATTCTGCGGTTGGTTTTGCAAAAGAGGTTATAGCTGAAGCAACACTTAACCACGCACAATTTAAGGGTTTGAGTCGCAGCACTGCTCTATCAGCTCTGATTAGAGCATTGCGAACCGGGGCGCCTATAACTGAGGTCCATGGCACCGATGATCCGATTACCCCACTATCTGCAATTGACCAGCTGCACAGTGATATCGATAGGTATGATTATGCTCAGCAATTCCAGGGCATTCGGGTGATTGGTGCCAATCACGCAGATCTTGGCGATAATGTACCGCTAATCGCGTCTCTTTATGCCTATGGCCTTCAACAGTAACAATAAATTTGCTTAGCTTAGTTGGCGTTGGGCTTCGCGGTCTTGATCGTGTTTTTTTAATGTGGCTCGCTTATCCCAACGTTTTTTGCCTTTACCAACGGCGATTTTGAGTTTGATGTATCTCCCTTGGGTTAAGAACGCCAGGGGTACAATCGTTCTTCCCTGTTGTTTGGCGGCTAGCAATGATTCAATTTCTTTTCTTTTGGCGAGTAGTTTGCGGCTGCGGGTTTGTTCATCTTCTTCTATACGAAAGGTGTTGGTGCTGTGGATGCTGGCATTGACTAGGTACAGCTCATTATCTTTTGTGGTTACGAACGCGCCACGAAGTTGCCCATGCCCCATTCGGAGGGCTTTGGTTTCTCTGCCCGTTAGCTGAACACCAACAGTTAACTCATCTGATAAATCGAAATCATGACGGGCCCGGCGATTAGAAATAGTCTTAGCTTGATTAGCCTTATTCTTTTTCATATTGATAGTAGTATCTCAAACAGAGCCATAAAAAGAAACTGTGCTTACTGGCACTGGTTTGGGAAGTTTACAGTATTGTCCGTGGAGTAGACCTGCGGGCACTGTACATTTTCAGCTCGAAGTTCATACAGCTTTTGCCGGCCAGCGTTCCAAATGCTTGGGTCATTAGCTTGGACTTTGCGCCAGTACCACCATTCGACCCCCCATAAATCCATGGTGCGAATCCCGCTGTCTACAGAGTATTGAATTCTGTCTTCAAGCGACTGCGCGTTAAATGATTTATCTTGCTCTGGAATATCAGCAATGACGTTCATTTTGTATCCAGGCGGCAACCAAGCCTCTGCTTGTAGCTCGTGAATGAACGTATTTCTACCTGTGGTTAGTTCTGCCCCGCCGGCCAAAAATGCATAAAACCAGGACGGTAGTGGATATTCAAAATATCGTTTGGTGATCGTTTTGTCCCAAACCCTTTTATAAATTGAGGCACCGATAAGGTCGGCTCTTGGCTCACCAACTGGCCAGCTTGGTGTGGCGTTATTACTGCGCGACACAATTAACGGTTTATTCGGGTCGACAGATTTTACGAAGTTAAACTCATCAATTAGACGCTCGCGGCTGTGGTCGGGGCATTTGCCAAAAACACTCAAGAAAAATTCGTTTTCTAATTGGTAGCTTTCTAGGGACGGTCGGTCTTTATAGCGATCAATTACCACTCCCATATACTTTTTTAATTCCTGCTCCCACTGGTCTTGTGGTAATTCTTGAGCCCACTGCGGCCAGTGGCATTCTGGCCATCGTGGTTGTCGAAGCCCAATTGCCAATGAAACCGTGCCACCAGCCTCCTCTACCTTGTCGAATTGCCAGTCTAGTGCGCTAAAATCATATTCCCCGGGGGCTGCCTCGTGTTTATCCCAGTAGCTTACTAGCCGGAATCGGCGAATCTCAAGCTCATCAATCATGGCGTCCATGGTTTGTTCAGGATTCAGGCCTAAATATTCGGCATACCAGGGGATGAACGTTGCCCCGATTGTCAGCGGCTCGTCGGCGTGTTTGGCAATATACCACTGGGCGACGCCGTATGACATGCCAAGGATTAGCGCAAATACAATACAAACATACACCACAATTCTGTGTAGTAGTTTTCTGTTTTGCCACCAATGCTTGGCGGTTTTATGGTGGCGTTTCGCGTGGCTATGCACGGTTTGGGCGGCAGTATGCAACCGGCCGCTTTTAGTGGTTTTGGGTAACTTCTTTTTGTTGTTTGTATGTTTCATTTGGTACTATCTTATCAACATGTTAAAAAAACCATTATCAGTATCAATAGTTATACCAGTTTTT
>JBGSYV010000026.1:0-7727 GCA_041750695.1 Saccharimonadales bacterium (SeqCode)
AAATACGGAGTCGGATTCATTGAGTGCCACTGAGACGTACTCTGAGGTTTCGTCGAATGGATTGCAGCAAGGATACACGGCTCAAAACGCACCGGTTGAACCCGGGGTTGATATGCCTCGCCCCAAACATACCAAGATTGCGATAATCCTCTCTGTCTGTGCCCTAATTGCAATGTTGATCGCTGTGGTTTCGGTGCTAGTTTTTTCAAATAGACAATCACAAGACGTACAGTCTTCTGTTATTGATGAAATTCCTGAGCAGGCAGTTCAACTTGACTTGCCGGGGGAAATCGAAGGCTTAGAAACCGTTAGCGCCGGCAGTGATCAAGCGCGGCTGATTGTAAACGGTGCGGTCGTGGCACAGGGTTCGTTGTTTATTGGTGACGCGGACGGCTTTGGTCAATTGATTGTAAATGCTACCCAGAACAGGCAATACGCTCTTCCAGATGCTGATGGAACAGTCTGTCTAGACAGCAACAACTGTAATTTTCAAGAAGCGGGGAATTATCAAATCGCGGGAAACTATTTGCAAGCAGGCGACATCGCTTTTACTACCACAACCGTTGGTGGGGTGGCTGGCAACCTTACCATTCAAGGTGTAGCGAATCAAACATCGGTGACTCAAAACGGGGGGACTATCTCTATTGGAGCCGCGCAGGCAATCGGGGTAAATAGCAGCCCGACATTTAACACTGTTTCGCTCACAACAGCCGGTACGCAAAATGGCCTGGCAATCTGTGACGCTGGGAATAACTGTAATTATGCGTCGGGATCTGGCCAGGCGTTCCTTCAAGGAGGTAATTCTTTTGGTGCTGTAGCGATTTTAGGTACCAATGATGCCAATGATTTAGTTTTCAGAACAAACGGGCAGTCCGCCATGACCATATCATCCGCTGGTGCAATAACGCTACAAAACCCTACGAATTCAACTCAAGCATTGCGCGTTATCAATGCCGATAGCTCAGCTTCTATATTGACCGTAGACACTGTGAACAACAGAGTGGGAATAAATAACAGTTCGCCGGCGGAGGCGCTGGATGTTACGGGTAGAGTAAATGTTACTGAAAAGCTACAGGTTGGTATCAGTAGTTTGCCAACCGGCAAGTGCGCTATTTTAATTGCCACAGAAGATTGTATACATACCGTGAGAGTAAACACCAACAATACTGCGACAAACATTCGTACTACGGGACTAGAGCTGCAGACCAGCATTACCCCAGCTGCGAACAATACGGTCATTAACCGGGGTATCAGTGTCGGACTTGGTCTTTACGGTTCGCATGATTTTACTGCAACCAGTTATGGTATTGATGTTTCAGCTCTTCATGGCTCCACTGGGCTCACCAGTACTTTAACTGGGATTCGAACTTCTGTTGCTGCAGGAGGTGTTTCAGGTGGCATAACAAATGCCACTGCGTTAGAGACGAGGGTAGGAAACGCCATAGCTAATGGTAGTATTCAGCTTGCCTCAGGGATATGGGTTCGTGATAATATCGGGGCCATCCAAGACTCTGTAGGTATCAGGGTGGATGGCCAAACAACTGGATCAAGCGCAAATATCGGTATTTTAGTTGGTGCTTCTTCCACTGCGAGTCTTTGGTTGGCCGGAGACACCGGCACCGAAAATACGGGAATCATTTTTGGATTTGATGAAGCTGGGAGGACTAATTTGTATCGCTCAGCAGCAAATACCCTCAGAACAGATTGGATATTATCGGTTGGCGGAGCCACTACTATCACGGGAAGTCTTACGGTGAATTCTGCATCAAGTTTCAGCGGTAATTTAACGGTAAACGGGCACATTATAACTGGAAATGAAAGTAGCGTTACTACAATTGCCGCTGAAGCGGCAGCCGGGGCTGGCTCTTCAGCGTCTATTAACGGCAATGATACCAGCGGTGTCATAACAATTAATACTGGTACGGGAGTTACGAGCGGCACTCTGGCGACCATTACCTTTGCCAACGCCTATGGATCAGAGCCTAGAGTAGTGATAACGCCAAAAGACATATCGGGCGGGGCAATTTATCCGCAGGATCATTACAGTAGTCTAACTGGTAGTTTTGAGCTCAAGGCTTTTAATGCTCTAACAGATAGCGAAACATATACCTTTAGCTACTGGATTGCACAGTAAAATGTATTAGAAGATAGAAGATAGAAGATAGAAGATAGCCCATCTCTTTACGCCATGCGTTATACGAAATACAAGACACAACACACAACACACGAGGTTATAGCATAACTAGGGAAAGCCGGTAAAAAAGAGATGGGCGCATTAGGGTGTTAGATTAGGAGAACCGAGATCAGATTTTTACGGGTCGTAAAATAGCTAAAGTATTCACGCACCCAATAACTTATCGGTTTAGCACTCAACTGGGAGTATCCTGGGTTATGAGGTTAAAGCGTAGAAACAAAGAATATTTAACGAAAATAGTATTATATGGTTAGTACTATACGGCCATGAATTGATGCTGTTTTAAAGCCGGATATTATGCTAATCTGGCTGTAGTGACAAGAGGGTATTAATGACACAAATAATTGCCATAATTAATCAAAAAGGAGGCGTGGGAAAAACCACGACTACCATTAGTTTGGCTGCTTATTTGCAAAAAATGGGGCGTAGTGTGTTGGTGGTTGATATTGATCCACAAGGAAACGCCACCAGCGGGCTGGGGATTGATAAAAATAACATCAACCAATCTGCATATGATTTACTGGTACATAACGCATCACTTACCTCTACAATTATTGATGCACCAAATATTGGGTCAGGAATTGTTCCTGCTAACGCAAACCTCGCCGGTGCCGAAATTGAGCTGGCCAGTCAATTACAGAGAGAATCAAGGCTAAAATCAGCTTTAAGTAGCGCGGCCTATGATTATGTTTTGATTGATTGTCCTCCAGCGCTTGGGCTGCTCACCATTAATGCTCTTACTGCTGCGCGCTGGGTATTGATTCCAGTACAGGCAGAATATTACGCTCTTGAGGGCCTAGGGCAACTCCTTGATGTCATGCAGCGGGTCCGACAGGGGTTGAATCCGGCATTAGAGTTATTAGGGGTAGTGGCAACCATGTATGACGGCCGGACATCACTATCAGATAGTGTGTATCAAGAGCTTAAAAAACATTTTGGCAAAAAATTATTAGAGACAATTATCCCCCGAAATGTTCGTTTGGCAGAGGCGCCGAGTTACGGTAAAACGATATTAGAACACGACAAATGGTCAAAAGGTGCACGCGCCTATAAGCAGCTAGCAAAAGAAATTGATAAAAAATTACAAGGGGAGCAAGCTTAAAGTGAGTAAAAATCAGCAAAAAAAGGGTTTGGGGCGGGGGTTTGACACATTATTGCCGCAAAACTTTGATACAGATATTTTGCTTGATAACAGTGAGAGAATTCAGAACATCTCAATATCAGAAATATCGGCAAACAGTGAACAACCGCGGCAACATTTTGATGAAAAAGCACTTGAGGAGCTGGCGAGTTCTATAAAACAGTTTGGAATCTTACAGCCATTAGTAGTAACCCAGCACGACGGTGGATATCAAATTATTGCCGGCGAACGGCGGTGGCGGGCAGCTAAAAAAGCAGGCCTAAAAACAGTTCCGGCGATTGTTCGTTCGTCACAAGAGCTCGAACGGCTAGAGATTGCTCTTGTTGAAAATGTGCAACGAGTTGATCTTTCGCCGCTGGAGCAGGCGGTTTCTATTGAACGGCTTCACCAGCAGTTTAATATGGAGTATGCCGATATTGCTAAGCGGCTCGGCAAGGCGACCACCACCGTCCATAACAGTGTGCGGTTACTTCAATTACCAGAATCTGCGCGCCAAGCGCTGCATGAAAACCGCATTTCCGAGGGTCACGCGCGGTCAATTCTTGCCCTCAAGCTTCTGCCGCAAAAACAACAAGAGTTACTAGAGAGTATTCAAAAATATTCGTGGTCGGTTCGGCAGGCCGAACAGTTTGTTATTGCCGCCAAGAAAGCTAGTGAATCAGAAAATAATGAGCAAAAAACAGAGAAAGCTCACATGGCCCCAAGCAATAAGCACACTGAGGCACTTAGCAAGATAATTAATAAACCAGTTACCATAAAACGAATGGCACGCGGTGGGCGGATCGAAATACACTTTGGTGATGATCGAGAATGTACTGATATTCTAGAGACCCTTACCAAGAAATCGTAAGTAAATTATGTGCTAAAACGGTTTAATGGTGTTAAACGGCCACAATCTCATCACGAGCGTGCCAACAATCGCTTCTTGCTCAATTGCACCAAAAGCCCTGGAGTCTAGTGAGTTATTGCGATTATCACCCAGCACAAAGACTTGATCATCCTGGACGGTAATATCAACATTACCGGGGGTGTTTCTTGAAGCATTGCCGTATTCTGCGTCTTGATCTGGGTTGAAACCGTCTGGATTATCTTGGTTATATACGGTAACTTCACCGTCTTTTACTACAACACGGTCGCCGGGCAACCCAATAACTCGTTTAATGAGCTGCTTTTCTTCATTAGCGAAACTGGAGCTGGATGATTGGGTGAAAACAATAATGTCGCCCAAAGCAGGAACATAGTTGGTATTAGTGATATTGCTCCATGTCACGGGTAATTTGTAGACAATTAATCGGTCTTGGTTATAAAGAGTAGTTTCCATGCTCGGTCCATCAACCTCGTAGGACTGAAACACGAACATAGTTAGTAGGATTGCAATTATTGGTGCTAGTAGAAATAGGGCAAACGTGGCGATAACACTGCGTGCGCCCTCAGATTTTGGCTCACTAAATTTGACTTCTTGAGGGAGTTGGGCAGGTGCTTGGTATTGATTGTTGTTTGTTTGTTGCTGGTTGTCCACTACAGCAATACTATACGCTATTTTAAATATTTGTAATAGCGTAAAAATGTCTGGAAAATACCTTTGTGAGTAGCCTAAATCGCGCTATACTAAAGTTTACGTTTATGTCTAATTTTAAACAGAATTTAACAGGATCAAATCAGCCCCGTAGTGGAATTGATGGTTTAATTCGGCGTAGTCGACCATCGCCAGGAGGGTCGGGTAGAAATCGCAGCAGTTTAACTACCAAAGACACACTAGCAAACTTCAATAAACCAGAAGGATTTACTGCTCGTAACAGGGGTTCTCAGTCTGGATCTCCAGACGGAACTCAGCTTGGTCGCCGACCAGTGTATAAAAAAGATCTTGATTTGTCATTGCCAGGGGGTGTATCGTCAAGAAAAATGAAAAACCCCAAAAAACGTGACCGAAAAAAGGTTTTTAAACGAGCAGCTTTGAGCTTAGTTACGATTGCGATTTTAGTCGGCGGTTATATGATTGGCTCAGCCTTTTTGCAAGTCAGAAGTGTATTCCAGGGCGGCAGCGCTAGTAATGTTGAAATGTGCGAGGATATTCAACCGGCTGATCTTATTGAGGAGGATCAATGCCGGATGAATATATTGGTGTTAGGCGTTGATGATGCGGCCAGCCTAACGGACTCAATGATTGTTGCTAGTATTGATCCAATTGATAACAGTGCAAAACTGATCAGTATTCCAAGAGATACCTATGTTCAGTTGCCGAGCGGGGGCCAGTCTAAAATAAACGCTGTTTATTCACTAGAGAAACAAAATGCACTTGTTCAAGGGCAGAATGATGATGACGCAGAAACCACAGCCATGAAGGGGGTGGAAGAAACAGTTGAGGATATACTAGATATAGAGATAAATTATTACGTAACAATTAATTTTGAGGCGTTCGAGCGTGCGATTGATACGGTTGGCGGCGTAACGGTTAATGTTCAAGAACCGTTGTATGACCAGACAATGGCGCATTTAAACAACGGCAACCCTCTGTTGGCTCCAGCTGGTGAGCAGAATTTTGATGGGTACCGGGCGCTGATGTATGCGCGCTCCAGACTGGGAAGCGCCAGGGGTGACTTTGACCGTTCTGAGCGTCAGCGCGAGATAATGCTTGCGCTACGCAATAAAGTATTTAGCCTGGGTACATTCGGTAATCCGGTAAAAATATCTCAATTAATGGATGCATTTGGTGATAATGTTCGAACAAATCTTAGCCTTGATGATGTCCGTAAACTGTATGATGTAGCTGGTAGAATTGATGATTCTAGAGTTGAGTCTATCGGACTGGCAGATCCACCAATCGAACTATTAACAACCGGTATGTATGATGGGCAGTCGGTGGTTTATCCGGTACTAGGAATATTCCAGTTCCAAGACGTCCAGCAATATATCGCCAGTATATTGGTGGATGGATTTATAAAACGGGAAAACCCAACAGTTGCGATACTTAACGGCACGACTACTCCTGGGCTGGCTGGAACATATGAGCAAAAACTAACCCAGCTTGGATATAATGTTGTACAGGTGGGCGATGCGCCAAATACTGATTATCAATCAACGGAATTTATTTCGCTAGCGGAAGATAAGCCATACACCGAGCGGTACATGGAGCTTCGATTCAAGACGGAAACAAAGCGTAACTTACCAAGCGGCATGCAGCTTGACCAAGTAGATTTTGTAATAATATTAGGAAACAATGAAACGTTTAATAACTAAAATTAAGCCAACAAAAGGCTTTTCGCATGCATTTCATGTGTTATTGATGCTTCTTTTACCGTTGTTGGTGTATGTGTTTGTGCGCATTAACTTGCCGCAATTGGCAATTTTGATCGTGCTACTTAGTAAATGGCGAATGTTGGTAGTGCGTCCCCGGCATTGGCTGGCAATTATTCGGGCTAACTCGGTTGATTTAGTGGTCGGGATTTCAATAGTAATTTTCATGTCACAAACAAACATTATGCTGTGGCAACTGGTTTGGATGTTGGTTTATATGACCTGGCTATTATTTATTAAACCGGGATCAACCGTGTTTGGTGTGGCGATGCAAGCCACCATCGCTCAAGTATTCGGCCTTATGGCAGTTTATGCTGCTGCCGGGGCTTCTCCGCTGTGGTTGCTAATTTTGGCAACATGGGCGGTTTGTTATTCGGCCGCACGACATTTCTTTAGTGCATTTGATGAGCCATATGGCAGGTTTTTCTCTGATGTATGGGCATTTTTTGGTGCCAGTTTAGCCTTTATTTTAGGGCACTGGCTATTGTTTTATGGGCTGGTGGCACAACCAACGTTACTACTCAATGTACTGGGGTTTGGGCTGGCAACAATGTATTATCTGGATAAGTCGGATCGTTTATCAACAATGCTTCGTCGGCAGTTTATTTTTATTATGTTAGCAATTATTACGGTAGTTATCGTGTTTTCTGACTGGGGCGACAAAGCAATTTAAACAATAAGGGAGGGTAATGCTATCAACGGCGAAAAGCAAACAACGACACCAGAACCAATACAACAAAATTCTTCTACTCCAGCGCAAAATCAGCTCGTGCAAAAAAAGAGCGCTGTGCCATCTAAACGAGTAAAGGTACTAGGAGTTATTTTAGTTTGCTTGCTGGTTAGCTTCTTTGGTGGGTGGTTTGGTGGCTTTGTAAGAAACAATAACCCGGGGTTGTTTAACGGTTCAGATACAGAAACAGCTAGACAAATTGTAACCGAGGAGGGGCAGCTGATTAGCTCGATTGCTTCAGAGGTTGGTCCGAGTGTTGTGTCGATCGATGTTATTAGCGAGAGCCCTGGTCAAACCTTTTTTGGCGCCCAATCTGTCCAACAGACCAGTGCCGGAACGGGCTTTATTATTAGTGAGGACGGATATAT
>JBGSYV010000027.1:0-4631 GCA_041750695.1 Saccharimonadales bacterium (SeqCode)
TTTGTATACTCAATCATTCTTGGGTCGTTGTCGGAGGCATACACATCAAAACCCATCAGCGTTGCTTCTTGTAAAATAACACCGGTACCACAAAAAGGGTCGAGGATTACTTTGCCAGTCTCTGGGCCTTGATTTGATACGGCCAGATTAATTATGACTTGTGCAAGTTTTGGCGGCAGCATGCCAACTTTGGAATCGCGTTTGGGGCGGGCTTGATCCCGGGCGGCGTAAGCATCGATGTCCTGAATATGAGTTGTTCGGGCGATGATTGTTTCTGAACCATCCCTGATAATAAGTATTTCAAGCCCAAGTTCTTGGGTTAATTTATTGTTCAAAATCTGGGCGGCGTTTAGTTCGTTTTGTTTATTCGGTATGATACGAATTGATCTACCTGAGGTTTTGATAGCTTTTTTGATGGCAAGGGCAGAGCGGTTGATGCGGTTTGCGCCGATGTTCATGCCGTATACACTCACGCCGAGTTTTAGTTTACCGTCTGTTAGTGTTTCAGCATGATTTAGTATATCGGTCTGGGCTTGATCGAGGATATCGTCCCAATTGACTGAAGGAATTATCGCTAAAACAGCGCCAATCTTGACTGAACCACCGAGCCGCTGGCCGGGTATTTCATTCGCTGGGGTGTTCAGGAAGGCAGCATGGTTAGTAGTAGCTATGATTGATTTTGCACCAAGTGTGCTTTCAAGTTCGGCAATGCCAAGTGCGGGTTGACGGCCAAGAATACAAACGGAAGTATATTTCATATCTAATCTAGTATACGCGAGACGACTATTTTTAGGTATAATCTATTACTATGGCAGAGGAAAAAAAGCGGCAAAAACGCTGGAAAATGATTATTACCGTTATAACCTTAGCGGCTTTAGCGGCATTGATATACGCAGTACGCAAAGAGATAGTCGAAACGCTATCCAATTTTGGAAGGGTAAATAACTATGCGTTACTTTTGATGATTCCAGCGCAGTTTTTGAATTATCATGCTTCGGCAAAGATGTATCAACATTTGTTTGGAATCTTTAAAAACAAAATGGGCTATAAAAAAATGCTACGGATTACCAGTGAATTAACTTTGGTAAACAACGTATTTCCGAGTGGCGGGGTTTCTGGATTTTCTTATTTTGGGTTGCGTATGCAGTCAGAAGGGGTCCGGGCTGGGCGAGCAACACTCGTGCAGGCCATGCGGTTTATACTACTGTTTATTTCATTCCAAGTTTTGATACTGGCTGGATTATTAATCCTGGCAATAGGCGGCGGGGTCAGCAACTTGGTGATATTAATTGCCGGCTCACTAGCTACACTAGCGGTGGTGGGCACAGCAATACTTGGGTTTATATTGGGCAGTCAAAAGCGCATTAAAGGCTTTTTTACGTTCATGACTCGGGCGGTAAACCGTGTAATAAACGTGGTTCGGCCCAAACACCCTGAAACAATTAATATTGAGCGCGTTCAGCGGTTGTTTAATGATTTACACGAAAACTACATGGTGCTGCGGAAAAAGCCACAGGTGCTTAAGATGCCGTTATTTTATGCACTGCTTGCAAATATTGGCGAAATTTTAACGATTTATGTGGTTTATATTGCTTTTGGTTCGCTTGTAAACATCGGTGCAGTGATTATTGCCTATGCAATCGCGAACTTTGCCGGGTTTATATCTGTTTTACCCGGAGGAGTGGGTATTTACGAAGGCTTGATGACGGCAGTCTTGGTCGCGGCAGGCGTACCAGCCGGGGTCAGCATTCCGGTAACTATTATGTACCGTGTACTTAATATTGGCCTGCAGTTGCCGCTAGGATACTACTTTTATCATAAGGCAATCACAGATAATCAATTTAAGCCGCCAAAGACATAATGCGTAGTGAAGAATTAATTTTTAGTGTTAGTGATTTCGTTGGAGTGTTTAACCAAACGGTTCAGTATGCGTATCCAACAGTAGCGATTGTTGGTGAGTTAGCGAACTTTCGGGTTAGTAAAAATCGCTGGGTTTACTTTGACCTGAAAGATGAACATGCCAGTGTGCGGTTTTTTGGAACGGTATACATGCTTCCGGGCCCGCTCGAGGACGGCATGCTCATGAAGGTGGTTGGCTCACCGCAGCTGCACCCACAGTTCGGTTTTAGTATTACCGTGCAAAACATGCAACTGGCGGGTGAGGGGACGATCAAAAAAGCCGCCCAACTACTAGAAGCAAAACTACAAAAAGAGGGGTTGTTTGATGAATCTAGAAAACGGCCCGTGCCATATCCACCGCAATCGGTTGGGCTAATTACATCTGGTGAGTCAGCGGCATATGGTGATTTTATGAAGATATTAAATGCACGGTGGGGTGGGGTAGAAATATCGCACTACGATGTGCAGGTGCAGGGTGAGTCGGCGCCGGGTCAGATCGTATCAGCTATTGAGCAGTGTAACGCCCAGGCAAAAACCCCAGAAGTTTTGGTAATAATACGTGGCGGTGGTAGTGCTGATGACTTGCAGGTGTTTTCAGATGAACGAGTGGTGCGAGCAGTAGCCGCGAGCCGCGTGCCAACAGTGGTGGCAATTGGCCACGAAATGGATATTAGCCTGGCAGAACTTGCGGCCGACAAGCGAGCCAGTACGCCAAGTAACGCCGCTGAACTTCTGGTGCCTGATAAAAAATCCGAACAAGCAGCACTTACAGATAAAAAGAACGTTTTGCAGCAGCAAGTGGAGGGCGCTATTAATAGGCAAAGGGAAGGTCTGCAAAATATTTTTGTGCAAATCACACGGGACGTAACACAATTATTGTCTGACGCATTTGCCGGTATTGATAATTATAAACGCCTACTTGCTATTATGAATCCTGAACATATGTTTAAGCACGGCTACATCGTGGCCTATAAAAATAATAAAATCATAAACTCCATTAAATCCCTGAATGTTGGCGATGAAATTAGCCTCCGTTTCAAAGACGGCCAGGCCCAAGCAGAAGTTAAGAAAACCGCAAATAAAAACTGATATAATAGAGTGCATGGTCAAAAAAACGTATCAAGAATTGAAAATTGAGCTAGATGAAATCATGACTCGGCTGCAGGCGGGCGAGCTGGGCGTAGATGAGTCGACCAAGCTTTATGAACTAGGCATGAAAATCGTGTCTGAGCTAGAAGCTCGGTTAAAATCTGCTGAAAACACCGTAAAAAAGATCAAAAAAACATACGAGAAAGCATAATCAACCAGTATGGATATAGTCATGTACGTTTTGGTTGCGCTCATATTGTTGTTTGGGCTGGTCGTGTTTGTTGGCGCACCATACTTGCCAACACTCAAGAAGCAATCTGAGGAGGCTTTAAAACTGCTTGATTTAAAACCAGGTCAAACCATGCTGGAGCTGGGCTGTGGCGATGGGCGCGTGCTACGCGCCGCTGCCCAAAAAGGTATAAGATCAATCGGATATGAACTAAACCCAATTTTAGTAATCATTGCCAAGATTGTTACTTGGAAGCACCGAAAAAACGTACAGATTATATGGGGTAATTACTGGCTTAAAAAATGGCCAGAAGCAGATGGAATCTACGTGTTTTTACTTGATAAATACATGAAAAAGTTGGATAAAAAAATTATACAGTCGCAAACCACTCCAACAACTCTTGCCAGCTATACCTTCAAGGTGCCAGGTAAAAAACCAGCTATTCAATCTAACGGCATTTTCCTTTACCGATACGAGTAATTCCTAGCTCATAGATTGAGGGTTGATGGCTGGGTGAGAATAGTGCTTGCCTTGCGGCGGCATATCCGCTACCATAAGCGATATGATTCATAGTAAAAATGGGCACAGTGAAAAGCGTGAGCTAACGGCGCTAGACAGCGTGGGCGCAATTAATATTTTACTAATCCCCCTTATTGTTAGTGTGGTATTTTTGTTCGGCGTGCTTGGGTTCGGGCTTTGGGCCTACAGCAGCCGGCAAGATTATAAGGATAATACCGACGAGAAAATAACTGCCGCCGTTGAAGTTGCCAAAAAAGAAACTGCAACAGAGAAGGATAATGAGTTTATCGAGCGGGAAAAACGCCCATTAAAAGACTACCAAGGCCCTTCGGCATTCGGTGGTGTTGAAATATCGTACCCTAAAACCTGGGCTGGCTATGTAGACGATAGTGGCCGTGGCGGCAATGGTATTGATGCGTACTTTCACCCGAACTTTGTGCCGGCAACTAACTCGGACACAAACTTTGCCCTCAGGGTTCAAGTGTCTGATCGGTCGTTCGATACAGAACTGGAGCGGCTAGAAACTAGCGTACGCCAAGGAAAATTAACAAGTAGACCGTTTCAACCGGCACGTGTTAACGGTGTAACTGGAATGCGTTTTGAGGGCGAAGTAGAGCGAGATAAACAGGGTATCTTGGTGCTGCTTCCATTACGGGATAAAACACTAAAAATCTGGACAGAAGCTGAGCAGTATCGAACTGATTTTGAAAGTATTATTCTTCAAGAATTCACATTCGAACCGTAACCGACGCCCATATTAGTGGTATACTAGCCTATGTAAAGCGAGGGTAGTAAACACGTGAACGAAGTGGAAAATTCCGGCCAACTTATTGATCAGAACATCCGATTATTGCGGTCGTTGAGTGATGAATTGAAACTGCCACTTACCCAAATT